>CAZWLF010000076.1:0-4865 GCA_964634805.1 uncultured Gammaproteobacteria bacterium | reverse complement strand
CACCACTCAAAATCAAACACAGCCGCGACCATAAAACAAGGCGCAAACACGCTTGGTGCAATCTGAGTAAAATCGCAATCGGAGAAACCCTTTTTTAAAAAGTCTCTCTTATCTAGGAATTCTAAGCTCCTGGCCCGGGAAAATCAAATTAGGATTAGTAATTTCATCCTTATTTGCTTCCCATATTTTTGCCCAACCTGAACCCTGGCCATAGGCATTCTTAGCAATCAAACTTAAATAGTCCCCTTTCTGAACCTGGTAGCGATCACCAGTGATTGTTGTCCCCTCCTCCCCTTGGGCGACAGAGGCGGCAGCTATAGTTAGCTCCTTCGGTTCAACTTCAGGAACAACTAATTTTTGCCCAACCGCTAAAACTCCCGGGTTCCGAAGATTGTTCTCTTTAGCAATATCAACCCAGTTATAGCCTGACCGGTAATATCTTTCGGCTATTTGCCAAAGATTCTCTCCGGCAGAAACAGTATGGTTTATCTTCCCGTTTTCAAAATTAACCTTTTCTCCTTCCTCAGACAAAACGCCTTCCGCGCCCTCCTCGCTCAAAGCCGTCTCAACCCCCTGCTCGGTCAAACCGCTCCTGTTTTGAAAATAACGATAAGCTAATCCGCCAACAATCAAGACCACCAAAATGCCCATAACCATGCTAATAACCTGCTCAGACCCCTCCACAGTTTCCGAAACTCTTGTTCTTGGATTTGCCATTGTTGACTGTTCACCCCCTTCTTTGTCTTTAATTTAAACTGAAAAAGACGATTCCTTGGCAGGTTTTAAACTAGGCAGGAGACTATCGGGCAGAATAAAATTTATGCGGCTGGCTTGCCCTGCTGATTAATTAACTCAAACTTGCGGGCCTGACCGGATTCGAACCGGCGATCCTCCGCGTGACAGGCGGATATGTTGACCACTACACCACAGGCCCGAAAAACAAAGTTTTTCGTAAAAGATGGTAGCAAATTTATGTTAATATTTCAATAGAAGAGTGAAAAAAAACAAAAACTTTGTCAACGCTGATGTTGCTAAACTGCTAAGAAATGTCTCTGCTGCTTACCAGGTTAAGGACGAGCAGGTCAACAGGTTTAAAATAATCGCTTACGACCGAGCGGCGACTGCGGTTGAAAACGCCACTTCTGAGATCAAAGATCTCTGGGAAGAAAAAAAACTAAATACTGTTTCCGGGGTAGGCAGCAGTATTGCCGGCCATATCGACGAGCTTTTCAGGACCGGAAAGGTAAAACACTTTGAGGAAGTCCTTTCCGGCCTGCCCGAAGCAATGTTTGAGTTTTTAAAAATAAGAGGAATCGGACCCAAAACCGCCGTGAAGCTCAGCCTGAGTTTAAAAATTACCAGCGCTAAAGAGGCTCTTAAAAAACTCAGGCTAAAAGCAAAAGGGGGTCAAATAAGCCAATTAGCCGGATTCGGCAAAGATTCTGAGAAGTCAATCATAGACTCGCTCGACCAATACTTTCTTTCTGGAAAAAAAGAAAAAAGAATGCTCCTGGCTTACGCTGAAGAACTGTCCTTGGAGATTTTAAGATATCTGCAAACCATAAAAGAAGTAGAAAGGGCGGATCCGCTGGGTAGTCTCAGAAGAAAGTGCGCCACCATCGGAGATATTGATATTGCCGTTTCAACTAAAAAACCCGATCGGGTAATCAATCAATTTACTAAGTTCCCCGGCATCAACCGAATCTTAAAAAAGGGTAAAAGGGAAATTTCTGTTTTGCTTAAATCCGGAAAACAGGTTGACTTAATTGTTCACCAGCCCGACAGCTATGGTTCTTTGCTTCAACATTTTACTGGCTCAAAACACCACAACATCCACCTTAGGGATCTGGCCAACAAAAAGGGATTAAGTTTATCGGAATACGGTATTACCAGACTTAATCAAAAAGGGCTTAAAGACAAAAAAATAGGGAAAATTCTCAAATTTGAAACAGAGAAAGATTTTTACCGTTTTTTGGACCTGGACTGGATTGCCCCGGAATTAAGAGAAGACCAAGGGGAAATAGAGGCTTCGCTAAAACATCACTTGCCAAAACTAATCCAACTCAAAAATTTAAATGGGGATCTTCACCTCCACTCTGACTTTGAAATAGAAACCAGCCATGACTTAGGTCAAAATTCGATGGATCAGTTCGTGAAAAATGCTGTGAAAATGAAATACCAATATCTCGCTTTTACCGAGCACAACCCAAGCAGGAGTAAGCATAAGGATGATGAGTTTATCTCGATACTTAAGTGCAAAAAAGCTCTAATTGACAAAAAAAAGTTTTCTTGGAAAAAGAATTTTAACATTTGGGTTTTCAACGGCTTGGAAGTGGATATCAAACCAGACGGAGAATTGGCGATTCCAGACAAGGCGCTGGACTATCTTGATTTTACTATCGTTTCAATACACAGCTCTTTTGATCTCTCCAAAGAGGAGATGACCCAAAGAATTTTAAAAGGCTTAAGCCACCCGAAAGCAAAAATACTGGGTCATCCAACCGGACGGCTATTGGGCATCAGAGACGGCTACGAAGCGGACTGGGAAAGAATTTTCAACTTTTGTCTTAAGCAAAAAAAGGCGATCGAGATTAATGCTTACCCTAGAAGACTGGACCTGCCGGACGTCCTGGTCAAAGATGCCGCCGGTATTGGGGTTAAAATAGTTATCAATACCGACTCTCATTCATTAGCTGAGATGGAATTTATTAAATACGGAATATCTGTTGCCAGAAAAGGTTGGATGGAAGCGAAAAATGTAATTAACAGCTGGCCTTTTGACAAGCTCTGTCATTTTTTAGAACTTGATCTTGAAAATTTTATCAAGTAAAATCAAAATAGCTTTTAATTGTTAAGATATTAAAACAAGGAGAAAAAAATGCCACTCTTACTTCTATTAGCATTGTTAGCGGTCGCGGTTTTTTACGCAGTCGGGGTTTACAACAACCTCCAAACGATTAAAACAAGAATCAAAGCCTCGATTCAGGAAATAGGCAACCAGCTAAAAAGGCAGTCAAACTTGATTCCTAACTTGGTTGAATCTGCCAAAGGCTACATGAAACACGAGAAGGGAATTTTTGAACAGCTTACCGCGGCCAGAAAAAGCATTGATCAGGCGGTAAGGTCAGGTGTTACCGAAAAAATGGTTCAGGCTCAGGAGCTCCTGCAAAAAGCTTTAAGTTCACTCCGGGTAATTGTTGAAAGCAACCCTGAGATCAAAGCTTCGGAAATGGTTGCCAAGCTGATGGACGAACTAAGAGATACCGCCGATAAAGTAATGTACGCCAGAAGGACTTTAATTGATTTAAGCGCGGATTACAACCGAATAATAGTTACCATCCCAAGCAACTTGGTAGCGAAATTATTCGGATTTAAACCAGAAGAAGGCCTTAAGGTGGCCGTCGAAGGAGAACACCTGGAAGTCGGCGCCGAAGAGACAAAAGCTCCTAAGGTGTCTCTTTGAAAAAAGGCTTAACAAACTATGCTTAATATCTACGAGCAAGTTGATTTAAATAAACGGCGCTCGGCGTTAATTATCCTCCTTTTTACTGTTTTCGGAGCTGGTTTCATCTGGGCTATCGGGCAATTGCTCGACTCCAGCGTCAATCTTCTTCTGCCGGCAATCATTTTTTCTTCAGCCTCATCGCTGGGCGGCTATTTTTGGGGGGACAAAATTGTCCTAAACCTTTCCGGGGCAAAACCGGCCGAAAGAAACGAGTATTTCAATTTTTACACCGCCGCCGAAAATTTAGCTATCGCCGCTCAAATACCAACACCGAAGCTATGCATAATTGAATCACCGGCAATGAACGCTTTCGCCACCGGCAGAGACCCTGAACACGCTGTTGTTTGCGCCACTACCGGACTTCTGGAAAGTTTAAATAAAAGCGAAATTGAAGCGGTGATCGGCCACGAGATTTCTCATATCACCAACTACGACATCCGCTTAATGACAATAGTCGCTGTCTTAGTCGGAGTGATCAGCTTAGCTGCCAACTGGGCACTAAGAATCAGCCGCTTTTCCGGCAGTAAAGACAGCCGGGGAGGGAAAAAGTCGGCCAATCCTGTTTTGATGGCAATTTCCCTCTTGGCAATAGTTCTAGCCCCAATCGGAGCTAAACTAATTCAATTAGCCTTATCCAGAAGGCGTGAATACTTAGCCGATGCTTCTTCGGTCAAATTAACCAAGCAACCGGCAGAGCTGATTTCCGCTTTAAAAAAATTAACTGCCAGTCGGGCCGTGCTGGCTACTGCCAGTCCCGCCACCGCTCATCTTTACATCGTCAATCCGTTCTCCGGAATCAAAAATGGCTTCGCCAAGTTCCAAACTCTTTTCTCAACCCACCCGCCGATTGAAGAAAGAATTGCCACTTTAGAAAAAATGCTTTAAAAATTAAGACTCAGAAAGTCGGCTTTTCTTCCTCTTCGTTCCGATTTCTCTTTTCCGTTATTCTGATCTCCCTTCGGGAGCAAGGCACAATTCTGCGCCTTGCCTTAGCAAGGAAAGAATTGGGGTGTAGACAGGTGTAGGTGGAAAAATACCTTAGAAGTGAAAGAGAGGTGAAAGACCGTCTCATTTTCCCGAGGTGTCAACCTAACCCACCCCGGGAACCCATTACAAAAGTCTTAAGACCTAATTAAGATGATAATTAAGGCCAAATATACCAGAGCCTTAAAATTGGCGATATGGTACGATCTTCTTAAAACAAGGCTCCTGAAAGCCTTTATCCAGCCGTTAGTTCTTTCCAACAGAAACCTCCTTTGATACTTTCCCTGATCAAATCTGAATTTGGGTCCTCTTTTTCTTCTGTAATCTTGGTCCCGGACTTTCATATTTACTCTAACGCCTCTGGCTCTTAATTGAC
>CAZWLF010000075.1:0-4887 GCA_964634805.1 uncultured Gammaproteobacteria bacterium | reverse complement strand
ACGGTCTGCTATTTCCGTTACCAGCAATATTGCCGAGGGATTTAGCCGTCGGAGCTGGAAGGAAAAAATCCAATTTTATTATACCGCTCTTGGTTCCCTGACCGAACTCCAAAACCAGCTATTGATTGCCAAAGATGTTGGCTTTCTTAAAAAAGACCGGTTCGGAAAAATTGCTCCAACCAGCGTTGAAGTCAGCAAGTTAATCAATGGTCTGATAAAGGGGGTCGGCAAATGAAGCTAAAGAAAAAAATCTTTCTGTTTATATTCTTTTTTTCAATACTTAATACTTACTTCTTGCTTCTATCTTCTAATAATATTTCCGCCCAGGAAATCTCCCTTTCCGTTTTTCCCCCTTTAGTCGAATTGATTATTCAACCAGGCCAGACTGTCACCCAGGCCTTTTCGATCAGCAACGAGTCCGACCTTGACCTTTATCTTCAAGCGGTGATGGTCCCTTTTGAACCCGAAGGAACCAGCGGAAAAATCGAAATTCTAAATCCAAAGTACGCCTCGACGGTAATCAAGTATTTTTCCTTAACCAACTCAAAGATCGCTTTGGACCAGACTTTTAAGCTGGCCGCCAACAGCCGGGAACAATTAGTTTTGAAAGCGAAAATACCGGAAAACGCTCCTGACCAAGACCATTATTTGACCCTGCTTCTGGAACAATCACCCCAGGGAAACTTTATCAATAACGCTTCAGGCGGCCAGAATTTAATTAAAATCGGCGCCAATATTCTTTTGACTGTTTCCGGTTCGCTCGACCCGGAGCGCCAAGGGAGAGTGGCCGAATTTGAACCGGCTCCGAAAATAAACGATATTTTCAATTCAACTAAATTCAAAATCTTGGTCGAAAACACCGGCGGCTCTTTTTTAAAAGCCGAAGGCGGGATAAAAATCAAAAACCTGCTGACCAAAAAAGAGGTCGCCGCGCTTGAACTGAGGCCGGACAATGTCTTAGCCAATTCGAGCAGAGAAATAATCTGTCTTAAACAAAACGGCGATGAACCGATTAGTTACCCTTGTTCTTTTTCCTCTTTGGTCCCCGGTTGGTACCGGGCGGAGCTATTTTTTGAAAAAAACACCGGCTTGGAATCAGCTGGTTTGAGCCTGGTTTTTTGGCTCCTGCCGATCAAGGCCGGACTGGTTTTAGCGATCCTGGCAATTATTGTTTGGCAAATTCTTAAAAAGGCCAAGGCTTTTTCTGGAAAAAATTAGCAGAACAGAAGTCAGGGGCTTGACAACTATAAATAAATAACCTACAAAATAATAGAGTTCTGGTTTCGCAAAAAATGGGCGGAAATTATACAGATAGGGACACGGTAATGGTAGGTATCGGTAATGTCTATGGCAAAAACTCTGAAGATCCAACCAAAAGCTAAAAAAATCATCGCCGCCGGTACTTTCCTGGTTTTAGTTCTAACACTAATAAAATTTTCTGCCCCCAAAAGGCTTAATTCCGCCACGCTAACCTCGGTTAAAGATACCTTAAGCAGTTCCAGGCTTTCTTACGTCGGCGCCATTGCCACCGGCAACACCGCTGCCTCTTCCTTAGTGACCATCAAAACTTCCTCCCTGCCCGGCTGGGCCACTTCCGACGATACCAAAAACCTTTTTACCAACGATACTTTAATGATCGGCAGTAACACCAACTACACCATGATCGACATTTACGACGACGACCAAATTCAGATTTACCATTCCGGGGGAGGATTGCAAACCGGAGACTGGGATGTTGACGATCCGGTGATCGCCACCAGAAGCGCCCAGCACACTCTCACTTTTACGCCGGTCAGCGGCATTAACAACGGCTATTACCGGATCAGACTGGCCGCCACCGGAGGCACTCAGGCCCAAAGCCATGACGGCATTCCCGACGCCGACGGGTTTGACTTCAGGAGTATCGGTTCCGGCACTTGGCCCGACTATATCAGCTGTCCCGATTCGGGCACGCCGACAATCGAGTATTCCGGAGAGACTAACTGCCCCACCGGCTACACCTGCGTTCTTTGCACTTACTCCGGAGTCAACTCCTTGGCTCAAAAAACTCTTAGCGTCGGCACTACCGCCGCCGCCCAGCAGCCGATTAATCCGGCTCCGTCATCAACCTCTAAAACCGCCGGCGTGGCTGATACCTACACCTTTTACGTTGACCATTTAGATAGCGGTTACAATCTGATTGATTCCACCCAAGGCAAAATCGCGGTGATCGAGTCGGTCCGGGTTACCGCTACTGTGGAACCGAGAATTGAACTGACCATCGCCGGGATGGGAGTAGGAACCTCCAGCTGTGGATTGCCCGCCAGCGTCACCGCCACCGCGGTAACCGTTCCTTTAGGATCTTTGTCAATCACCAACTTTACCAATGCCGCCCAAAGCTTGACCGTTTCCACCAACGCCGACGGCGGCTACGCTGTCACCGCTTTGGAATCGGACCAATTGTCTAAAATTATTGGCACCGGTTTGGACACCGGCGTTTACATCGCCGATACCCCGGGAGACACCACCACTGCTTCTCACACCACCGCTGACGAATGGGTTTCCACCGCGGTTAAGGGTTTCGGCTATTCATTGGATAATTCCAACGCCGCTTCGATTGAGTTTGAATATACCAGCACCACCGGCGGCTGTGACGGGGTTTTCTGTGCCAAACAATTCGCCGACAATAATGCCGCCGAAGCGGCTCAAACCTTGTTTTCGTCAACCACGGTGGCCAACAGCGAACTGGCTTATGTTTGCTACCGGGCGATCATCGGCGCTACTCAGGAAGCCGGCACTTATACTAACGCGGTTACTTATATTGCCTCGGCAACGTTTTAAAATTAGCAGCTAGTAGATAGTAGTCAGTAGTTGGGGAAAATTTAGGAAGAAAAAATTAGCAGTTAACAAAAAGGTCAACGAAAGAAAAGCCAAATTAAACTCAAATGTCAAAACTCAATCCGCCAGCTGGCGGACAAAACTACAATCTAAAGATTAAAGATCTGAAAGTCTTTGTTCTTAGCTTTACGCTTTTAGCTTTAAGCTCTTTGAGTTTTGCCCAACGGGCAAAGGCTCAAAACGTGGTCAGTTTGGTTGCCATTCCTCCGAGAGTCGAAGACTTGATTGCCAACCCCGGCGAGGTAGTCACTAAAAAAATTAAACTCCAGAACCAGGGCGAAGCCGAGTTAGCCGTCAGCGCCAAGCCTGTAGACTTTGTTGTTGAAGACAAAGAGGGCACTCCTATTTTTCTAAAAGAAGGTCAGTTCATTGACAACCGCTGGGCTCTGTCCGGCTGGGTTAACATCTCCCCATCACAATTTATTCTCAGACCGGGCGAATCAATGGAAATGGATTTAGTGATCTTAGTCCCGGAAGAGGCAATGCCGGGAGGCCATTACACGGCAATTACCTATCAGCCGGCTGATACGGTCGGAGACGATTCGGCCACCGCTTCCAAGATAGTTCCCAGCGTCGCCACCTTAGTTTATTTAACTGTTTCCGGAGAAATTAAAGAAGATGCTGTGGTCAGGAGAATGGATGTCCCCAATTTTTCCGAATACGGGCCAATTCCCTTTTCCACCGAAATTGAGAATCTGTCTGATACCCATATCCGGCCGACCGCTTTAATCCGGGTTTACAACTTGCTTGATCGGCTCTCAACCACTTTAGCCTTAGAGAGTCAAAATATTTTTCCTGGCCAATCAAGGATTTACCAAAACACCTGGGACAAAAAATGGCTCTTCGGCCGATACAAAGCGCAATTAGAAGGCGGTTTTGGCACTCAGGGCGGAAGTTTGTTAGCAGTCGCCTACTTCTGGGTGATACCCTGGAAGCTGATCTTGGTTGCCGTTTTAGTCATTGCCCTGATTGTTTTGACAATTGTTTATTGGCGGAGAAAAAGGCGGGTGGAAATCAGACAGCCTGAAATCGGAGAAGACCAATCTGTTTCCTAAACTTCATAACCAGAATCTGTTTTAGCAGTCTTCTTGCTATATTGACAACTCTAAGCGCCTGTTACTTGTTACTTGTTACTTGTTACTTGTTGCCAATCTATTTATAATCTTGAATTTTTTACCTTTGAGTTGTAGCTTTGACTTTTGACTTTTGAGCTTTGAGCTTGACTCCCCAGAGAAGAATTTATCCGAAAACAGTTCTCGACAGGCTCGAACAGTAATTGTTTCAATTTAGTCATTTGGTCATTTAATCATTTGATCATTTACCCGTTTAACATTAGAACGGTCCGCTTCGGAGGCGTTGACTGATGTTTATTCTTCGAGCGGAGTCCGCGAGTCGAGAAGAATTTATCTAAAGACGGTTCTCGACAAGTTCTTGATCCTGAGCCTGTCGAAGGACTCGAACGGTAATTGTTTCAATTTGGTCATTGGTTCATCTGATCATTTGGGGAATTCAGCATTAGGGAAACCGGCTTTCTTATCTTTCGAGCCAGTTTGGCGAGTCGAGAAATTCCTATCCGAGGCAATTCACCCCCGGGGAGTCAAAGCCCACCCCGGGGGTTGGGACGAGAAGGCAAGGTTCACACCCCCGGGGTGAAAATCCGCAGACACCCCGGGGGTGGACTATACCCTGTTACCAATCTATTTATAATCTTGAACTTTTTACCTTTAAGTTGTAGTTTTGTCCGCCAGCTGGCGGATTGAGATTTGAGATTTGAGCTTTAAACTTGACTCCCCAGAGGCAGTTGGTACCAGTCCCAATTATTAAACTTAAGATTGATGACGTTAAGACTGGTTATTCTTCGAGCAACGTCGAGAAGAATTTATCAAAGAACGGTTCTCGACAGGCTTTTAGTCCCGAGCCGGTCGAGGGGCTCGGACAGTAATTGTTTCAATTTGGTCATACCCTCCTTACTTGAAACTGCGGGTGTAAACCCGCAGAGGAAGTAAAACC
>CAZWLF010000074.1:0-4914 GCA_964634805.1 uncultured Gammaproteobacteria bacterium | reverse complement strand
GTGGACTGCCAAGAATGTTGTTTTTTAGTTTTCAGTTTTTACCTTTGAGCTGTAGCTTTGACTTTTGTCCGCCAGCTGGCGGATTGAGATTTGAGCTTTAAATGTAAGACACCCGGGTGGATAAAATCCCCCATTGTACCGAGAGGTTCACTTATGTCGAAATGGCGCCGGCAATAATCTGATTAACCGGAAAGCCAGTTTTCCCCATAACCTTACACCTATCGGTTGCCCACGAGAATCTTATAGTATTATCGAGATTGGGCGCCGTTATTAAAGAACTAATCCATTGTATAATTAGCCAAATGTACAACTGGTCAATAGACGAGGCCAAATTTAAAAAAAGAGCTTTGGCTAAATATAAAGAATGGCGTCTGCTCCAATTGATTAACTATGGCCTTCAGGGAGAGAAGTTAAACCTGAGCTTTTTAAAAAAGTCCTGGCCCAAAATCAAAAACCAAATCATTGACCAGTGGGTTAGAAAATACCTTGAAGAAATTGTCCTTGACAATGATTAAAACCATTTTTTCCCCGTTTCAGGAAAAAGTCTTTCGGTCAATCTCTAAAAATAACTTCGTTTGCCAAAATTTTTATTTCAGCGGCGGGACTGCTTTAGCTGAATTTTATCTCCATCACCGATCATCAGAAGACTTTGATTTTTTCACTGTTAAAGAGATTGCCTACCTTGACCTAAGAATTCAGTTGGAAAAAGTTTTCCAAAGAAGAAAGATAAAAACCGTTCAGTACCGCCAAGGCTTATCGAGCAAAATTTTCTTCTTGGAAAAGAGCAATACTCCCCCGCTAAAAATGGAGTTCAACTATTTTCCGTTTAAAACTCTGAAAAAAGGCAAAAAGGCGGGCAATCTAAAAATAGACAGTCTTTTGGATATTGCCGTTAATAAACTGCACGCGATTTTGACCCGCGGCGCCGCCAGAGACTTTATCGATTTTTATTTTATCCAAAAAAAAGAAATCTATTCCCTAAAATTTCTTCTTAAACAGCTTAAGAAGAAATTTATTTGGCAGGTTGACCCGCTTTTTTTAGCCGGCAGTTTTATTAAAGCAAGGAGTCTGAAAGATTATCCTAAGATCGTCGCCCCGTTTTCTTTAAAAGAGTTTCATTCCTTCTTTGATCACTTGGCTTTTGATCTGAAGAAAACCATTGTCGAAAAATAGTCTTACCAACTGCCGCCGCCTCCACCGCCAAAGCCGCCGCCGCTAAATCCTCCCCCGCCGGAAAACCCGGAACCCCCTGACCAGGAAGACCGTCCTGACGGAGCCGGTGTTGAAGTTAGCGTTGATGCCGCCGCCGCTTGAAAAGAGCTTAAATCGTAGGCCAGATAAGCGGTATTGATACCGGTAAAATAGCTGGGCGGTTCCACTCCTAAAGCGGCCATATCCCGAGCCAGTTTGTCCACCACTCCCAAAGCAATCGCCAAAGGCAGCATCTCTTCCAAAAATAAGTGCTTTTCGGCAATCTCCTCCCGCCACTTGCCCTTGCCCAAATACCATTTCAGGCCGATAGTTTGGCGGTAAACAGAGTGGCCCCAGGCGGTCTTTCGGCCCATTGCCCGAGCCAAAAGCAAAGACCCGGGCAAGGAAACAAAAAACAGAGCCATTGGCCCGGAATTTCTGGTCAGAGTAATATAGACCACTGCCGCCGACAAAACCAATGAGTAGCCGACCATTACTCCGGCGGTCCAAAGCAGTCTGACCATCTGAGGGCTTTTGGGAAAAACTTTCCCCTCAACTAAAGAAAGATAAATCTCCTTCCGGATTTCAGCGATATGACTATAGAATTTCTCTTTCAAGTCGGAAAGCTGGACCCGATCCCCCTTGGCAAAGATCGCTTCCAAAATCAACTTCTGGTACCGGTTTAAGTCTTTCTCCTCCTTTTTCAGGCGGATAAAAAGATAACTGACGCTTTTACCAATCAGCCTTTTTTTCTCCTCTTTTTCGATTTTTAAAAATCCTAAACGGGCCAGCTCGATAATTTCAGCGATAACGTCTCTTAGGTCGGCTCTCTCGTCAATCGCCGTTCCCGCCTGGGCCGGAGTAAAACCGTCAATCGGAGAGTAAACCGAAGGCAAATGCGGCCGGCTAAACGGGGAAACGGCTTTCTCTTTTTGGTCGTCCGGCCGGTAAAAAACCGTACCGGAAAGATATTCCTTGTCCCGGCCAAACCACCACCAGAAAGAGATCATTAGCAGAAAGGGTAGGGTAACTGCTAAGTAGCCCCAGTAGTCAGCCAGTACCCAATAAAGTTTTTGGTAAAATCCGGGGAAAATTAACTGATTGTCTTTATTCAGCCCAACCACAATAGTAAAATCCTGGCCATAGTCAATCGGCTGATGGCTTAAGAATTCAGCCGTATCGGCAGTGGCTAAATTGACAGAGCAATATTTGCTTTTACTGCCTACCCCGCCGGAAAAACAGTCTAATTGTTTAATTTCGGCAAAAGGGGAAGAAATTTTCGCCGAGGATTTTTCGATAGCAGTAGTCCACTCCGAACCGGTCACATTCCAGTAAATTTCGTCAAAATCTTCCAGCCTTTGGATAATCCGGTCGATTGAATAACTGATCAAATAAGTTTGGAGGCCGATAACGGTTTGGTTTGGCTCGCCGATGCGGATTTTAACACTCTGGTTTAACCTAGTGACAGTAAACGGAACCGAAACGCCGCTGTCATCCTTTACCGAAAGACGGGTCAACCCGGTAGTGATCGTTTTGTTGTTGGCGGTGTAAATAACCGGAATTACCCGGTAGATGCCATGACGCGCCTCGGAAAACTCAACTGCGATTTTCTCCTTGACCAATAAAGAGGCATCCTGGTTAACCGTGATCGCCGATTCAAAACTTTTGACGGTATAATCCTCGGCGGCAAAAGCGGAGACCGGGATTAAAAAGAAGGATAGCAGTAAAAAGATTAACCGGCCGGGTTTTTTCATTGATTGATTATACAAGATTGCGGCCAGTAGTTAGTATTAAGTATTAAGAATTAAGTATTAAGAAGTAAGATTTTAGAATTCCTAATTCCTGCTCTTGTTTCAACCTCCACTTAATCCGGAAGGGGACCATATTTCTTCCCCAGGAGGTTTTCCCCTAACCCGAAGGAAGATAGAAAAAATATCCCCAGAATCCTAAAAATATGCTAATCTAATAAGTGGAAATGGGCCGAAATTTAAAAACCGCAGTTTTTTTAATGGTTCTGGTTTCACTTTTAGCTGTCGAAAGCCGGCCGGTTTTGGCTCAAAACAGCCTTTTCAATTATTTTTGCAGAGAGCCATTTAACCTTTGCCCCTGGTCATTCCATCCTAAAAATCCGATCATGACGCCAAGTCTACCCCAGGAAAGTTCTAACAATATCTATGCCCCGGATGTCCATTTTGAGAACGGCGTTTACAAAATGTGGTACGGCGGACAATCCAGTGATACTCATGACCGAATTCTCTACGCCACCTCAAGCGACGGAGTCAACTGGAGCAAAAAAGGCTTGGCCGTAGACATTGGCTCGTCTTATCATGTCAACGATCCTTCGGTAGTGAAGGTGGGTGGACAATATTATATGTATTATACCGATAATATTGGCGGACAACCGCCCGGGGACACGATTCATCTGGCTATATCCACTGACGGTGTAAGCTGGACTAAAAGAGGCCAGATCTTGGGCCGAGGCGCCAGTGATCAATGGGACTCCGATTTTGTCAGCCGACCGTCGGTAATTTACGAGGACGGACTTTTTAAAATGTGGTACGACAGCTGTAAACCAGTTTGTTATGTTGGTTACGCTACTTCCACTGACGGTTTTTCCTGGACAAAATACCCGAATAACCCAGTCGCCGCTGGCGGCAACGCCGTTGATGTCAAGCGCGTCGGCAGTGGTTATATTATGCTTGGTTCCGGATTTCATGATATGCCTTATTGGACCGGGGTCAGCGAAACCGAGTGGGTTGCGAGAGGTACGTTCCTTTCTTTAAGCGGAAACTCCTACGACTCTCACGGCCAAGTAACCCCGATGATTTTTCTAAACGAACAAAAAGAATGGAGCGCTATTTACTTTGCCGGAGCCAGCGATGCTTGCTGGTGCAAGAACCGCATCGGGTTGGTTTATCTTAACCCCAAGCCTTTTACTATCCAAGGCTATAAACGGGGTTGTCCTGATCAGACAAAGGTAATTCTTGACGGGAGCAGTACCGTCAGCTCAGATCCTTATTTCTTTACCCAGGTTGCTCCCGGCCCACACACTATCGCCATAGAACTTCCTTCGGGAAGCCCGGATTACCAGATTTCCCACAGCGTCTGCGATTGTTGTATCTTGCATCCGGAGGAGAGTTTTATTCCAGGCAACCCTTTTTCTTTTAGCAAAAATGCCAACTGCGATCATTATGATTTATATTGGAAGTGCTCTCGGCAATATGATCAGTGCGATCTCGACAAAAACGGCCGGGTCGACGGTTTAGACGTGATCTACCTGATCAACCGCCTTGGCCAGATAGACGGCTGTCCTCAATGTGATCTTGACAAAAACGGCCGGGTTGACGGTTTAGACGTGATCCTCTTAATCAGCCGGCTGTAGAAGCGCCAGGCAGAAACAGAGAAGAAGCTCCTCTTACCGCAACGGAACCGCAAAGGGAAAGAAAGAGGAGAAGTTCTACTGGACTCCGATGGGTTAAAGTCGTTGTCAAAGACGATTAAGTCAGCAAACCAAACCGTCCCGCCGGGTTTTTTCATTGATTGATTATACAAGATTGCGGCCAGTAGTTAGTATTAAGTATTAAGTATTAAGTATTAAGAAGTAAGAATTAAGAATTAAGAAAAAGAAAATAAATTTCCGGGGCCTAATCCACCTTCGCTAAGAGCTGTGGAGGGACACAGTAGGCCTAAGGTTTTTACCTAAGGGTAAAAAACAGTTTGATT
>CAZWLF010000073.1:0-4926 GCA_964634805.1 uncultured Gammaproteobacteria bacterium | reverse complement strand
ACATTCTCGCTCGATCGGCAAGGAATATTTACCACTCAGATTTGAAAAACGGGCCGTGTCGTAAAATAGTAATACCCTATACTATATATATTAAGTCCTATATTAGATCCTATGGAAGAAGATCAAACCTTTTCGTAATTGATATGGAGGTAATAGGTGGAAAGATTGGAATCCTTGTGTCTTAGCCGGACATAACGCAAACGGCAGCCGCCGCCGCCGGTATAACTGCCCCGGTAAAGAGTTCCTTCCTGAACCGCCCTAACCTGGTTAGAAGAGCCGATAATGTCTATCCCGTTATGAAAGTTGTAAATCCGGCCCACCCAAGTATTATTGACCGCCCAAGTAACCCCGTAACCCTGGGCCAAAACTACCGGCGGGTTAACCGGCCAATCCCAGCCGCCGCCGGGATTAAACGGGTCGGCGGCGGTACAAGGGCTGGGTCCGGAACAATTCCGGTAATCCACCGGCTTTAAATAAGAGAAGGGGTTGGAAACATTACCGGAATCATCGGCAACAGTAAAATGCAAATGGGTGCCGCTGGAATTGCAGGAAGGTCCGCTGATAATGCTGGCGATCACCTCTCCCTGGGAAACCCCGCCAACCTCGGTTTCATCGCCTTTGCCCGCCAAAATTGCCTGAATTGCCTGATACTCTGCCCTAGCTTGGGACAAAAGCTCTTGGTATTTTTTCTCGTTATTTTGAGTTACCGCCAATAAATACTTCTTATTGGCCTGCTGTTTATCTAAGTCCGCTTTTTGTCCGGCCAATTTAACCTTTAGTTCCTCCAATTCTTTTTGCCTTTCTTCCTTTTCTTTTTTCTGCTGATCATAATTTTGTCTGATCTCCTCCATGGTAAACATCATTTGCCGGTCATGGCTTTGGGCCGCTTTTAAATACTTAGTAATTCTGAAAAAATCACCAAAAGTTGAAGAGGAAAAGATTAAATCCAGAGCCGAAGTTTTACCCGCTTTATAGGTGGCAACTACCCGATTAATAAAAAGAGCGGCGGTTTCGTTGAGCGAAGAGTTTAAAGCCGAAATTTTTTTGGAAAGATCCTTGATCTGAAGCTCCAAGACCTCCATTTGACTGGCGGTCTGGTCAATTTTTAAAATTGCCAGTTGGATCTGCGAATCCATGTAGTTAATCTGGCTGCTTAAAGAGATTATTTTGCTTTGGGCTTCCCGGCTAAGCCGATCACAGATATTAATAATTTCAGAAAGAACAGCGCTTTTTTCATCAGGAGATAAACTGCTTAGATTGTCGGGAATTTTACATTCCGCTTGAGCGGCAGAAAGCCGAACCTGGTAAAAGAAGGAAAGAAAAAAAAGAAATGGGAAAATTAGCAGCAGAAGGCAAAATTTCAGCCTCATTTTTTCAAAAAACGCCTAGTAGCCAACCAAGCGGCAACCAAACCCAAAAACAAACCGGCAAGCAGTTCAGTACCAAAAATAATCGGAATTATTCTATCGCTAACTGATAATACCGGTATTGGGTCAAGAAAATTTCTAATCTCTTCCTGCCAGTAAAAATAAGCCCCGAAAACAATACCGGAACCAAAAACAGCCCCCATCAATCCGTAGAAAACTCCTTCGAGCAAAAAGGGTTTTTGAATATAAAAAGAGGTTGCCCCCAACGACCTTAGGGCGTTAATTTCTTCTCTGTGAGCCGAAATTTTCATGCTGACAATAATCATGATTACCACTAAGGAAACAAAACTGAGCAAACCGACTAAAATCAACCCGCCGTTGCGAATTGTTTCTGTCCAAAAGCCAATATTTTTCACCACATCTTCTCTAAAAATAACTTCCTCCACCAGACCGGTCTCATTTTTTAAAATATCGGCAACGCCGACTAAGTAATCAGAACTGGCGGCGGAAACTTCCAAAGAAGCCGGTAAAATACTGGCATTGACCATTTCCAAAAGCAGAGGATTGTCTTTGTTTTGCTCCCGGTAGATTTTTAAAGCATCTTCTTTGGAAACTAACCGAACCTCCTTTACCCCATCAAGAGAGGCTAATTGGTCTTTAAACCGGTTGATTTCCGATTGGGAAACTTCATCCTTTAAAAAAGCGGTTACCTCCGGCCGGCTTTCTAAATAAGCCAGCAAAGAATCAAAAACAAAAAACAAAATCACCAAAGAAGTGGCCACTAGAAAGTTCAGCCACATAATCGTAACCGCGGCAAAACTCTGAAAAGGAGACCGTCTTAAATTATGCCAAGCGGCGGTTAAAGGATTAACTTTTGGTCTTTTACTCATATTTGCCTTTCTTTTTGTCGGAAATAAGCTTGCCCTGATCCAGTTTGATCACCCGGCGGTTCATTGAATTGACAATATCAAAATTGTGGGTCGCCATGATTACCGTTACCCCGAGCTCATTAACCGAAGTTAATAAACTCATAAACTGCCAGCTGGTTTCAGGATCCAGGTTGCCGGTCGGTTCATCAGCGATAATCATTTTCGGATTAATCACCAAAGCTCTGGCTAAACAGGCCCTCTGCAACTCTCCGCCGGAAAGCTGAGAAGGAAAAAGCCCAGCCCTCTCTCTTAAAGAAACCGTTCCTAAAACCTGGTCCAACTTTTCCCGCCAATCTCCCTCTTTGTAACCGGCGACTTCTAAAGCAACAGTAATATTTTCTTTAACCGTTTTGTTGGCTAAAAGCCTGAAATCCTGATAGATCACCCCAATTTGCCGGCGCAAAATAAGCAGCTTCTTTGATCTGGCCTTATTAATCAACAAATCATCTACCCAAACTTCCCCTTGCGTCGGTTTAGTTTCCGCCAAGATTAAGGCCACAACAGTACTCTTGCCTGCTCCAGATTTACCGGTGATAAAAACAAAGTCGCCTTCATTCACCTCAAAAGAAACATCTTCCAAAGCAACAATTTGACCAAATTTCTTGGTAACCTTGTCAAGTTTTACTTTCATAAAAAGGGGCAAAGGCCAATTCGAAATTACTCCAAAACTTTAACCCTGCCGACGTCCAGCAGCCAGCCGGCCTTCTGGCTGGCAAAGGTTTCTCCCCGGACTTCGACTTTTCTGCCAACAAAGGTGTCCAAATCTAAAACCGAAGAAGTCAGATAAGCGGTTTGGGACTTTCCCCCTTCCCTATTAAGCCGGTGAGTACCTTCGCCGTTAATTCCGCCCGCCTCGATCACCCCAATGGCGCTATCTCTAAAAGAACCGTCTTCAATACCATAGGTTTTGCCTGCCTCAAGTTTTTCTACCTTACCATTTACTGTTTCGATTAAAACAGGTCCTGCCTCTCCGTTTTCTGCTGCCTGATTCCGGCCTAGTCTGGACAAACCAAAGCCGCTTAATACTCCCAAAGAAACAATCAAAAACGCACCGCCGATTAATCTCCGGTCAAAAGAAAACTTTTTGGCACTGACCTCTCCTCCTAAATCCAAAGGCTTGATAATCTCCGCCTTCGCTGGTATCTCCGGTTCGGTCACTTGACTAACTTTTGTTTGAACCTCTTCCTGAGCCATTTTTCCTCCTTCTTTATAATATAGTTACAAATTAACAATATACCAAGTTTTAGCCATCTTGCAACTTAAGCTCCGCCTCAATAAACCCGTTTAGGTTGCCATCCAAAACATTGAAAGCATCGCTGGTTTCATAATTGGTCCTTAAATCTTTTACCATTTTATAAGGGTGAAGCACGTAAGACCTGATCTGCCGACCCCAGGTGGGGACAAAATTAGAACCTTTTAACCTTTTCTGTTCTATCTTTCTTTTTTCTTCTTCTATTTCCCAAAGTTTGGCGGTCAACATCTGAAGGGCGATTTTTCTGTTTTGCTCCTGATACCGTTCTGACTGGCAACTGACTACAATCCCGGTTGGTTTGTGCCTTAATCTGACTGCAGTGGCAACCTTATTAACATTCTGCCCGCCATGACCCCCGGCCCTGAAAGCTTCAAATTCAATTTCATCGGGGCCGAAAACAATTTCATTTTCATCCTCAATAAGAGGCAGGACTTCTACTTTAGCAAAAGAGGTCTGCCTTAGATTTTGCGCATTAAAAGGTGAAATCCTAACTAAACGATGCGTTCCTGCCTCTTTTTTCAAATAACCATAGGCATAACTGCCGGAAATTTTTAAAGTGACTGACTTAACTCCGGCTTCTTCCCCGGGCACAGTGTCAACTACCACCGCGCGCCAGCCTTTGTTTTGACAGTATTTTAAATACATTCTTTGAAGCATCAGGCTCCAATCCATTGCCTCGGTTCCTCCCTGCCCGGCATGAATCGAAAGAAGGGCATCGCCGTGATCATAACGGCCGGAAAGAAAACTGTCCAGCTCCAACCTTGAAAGTTTTTCTACCAAAGCAGACACGTTTTTTTTAAGATCGGCAGCGATTGTTTCTAATTCGCCGCTTTTTTCCGCCATTAGAGTTAATTCCTCTAAAAGTTTTAGCTCTTTCTCGAACTCGGATACCTCTTCGAGGCGGTTCTGAAGCTCTCCGAGCCGGCCCATTATTTCCTGAGCTGATTTTTGATCCTGCCAAAAATCCTCGTTTCTGGTCTGGGGTTCTATCTCCTCAATCTCCTCTTTGACAGAGGCCAGGTTCAACCCTTGTTTAATTTCTTCAAACTTTTGCCTTAAGTCGGTAATATTTTTGGTCAACTCGTTATTCATTTTCCGCCTCCTCCATTAATTCCCGGCAGGCTTGTCTGATCACTTCTTTTTTAACATCTTTTTTCTGTTTTTCCGGAAAACCTTCAATCTCCTCAGTAGCCCTATCAATAGTATCTTTAATCTGCTTAACCAGGCCCGTTTCCTCAATCACTTGGCTACTTTTTTTAAAAATCTTATCACTGATCT
Source organism: uncultured Gammaproteobacteria bacterium (assembly GCA_964634805.1). Classification (GTDB taxonomy): domain Bacteria; phylum Patescibacteriota; class Microgenomatia; order UBA12405; family JAHJSD01; genus JAHJSD01. The sequence goes on along the minus strand of CAZWLF010000073.1, from coordinate 100 downwards.
CTCCGACCTGTTTTTTAACCGATTCCGGAACTACTTCATTTATTTTCTCGCCCAAAACTTTTATTGTCTGTGCACCGGCTGATGAACCTTCAAAAAAAGA
>CAZWLF010000072.1:0-4948 GCA_964634805.1 uncultured Gammaproteobacteria bacterium | reverse complement strand
AAAACCACCCCCGGGGTGTTGGGCAGATTTTCACCCCGAGGGTGTTGAATCTTATCCTTCGAGCGAAGCGCAGCGGAGTCGAGAAGATTTGGTGGGGCTGGTTCTCGACAGGCTCGAACAGTAATTGTTTCAATTTGATCATTGGTTCACTTGATCCTCGAGATTTCAGCTTTTAAACTAGACCAATGTTATTTATTTATCAAACAAAAAAATCCGAGGTCTATCAGGTTTCGAGGCTTCACTTTTTAATTTTGTAACGGACAAATACTTGCTTAGTGAGACAGAACTACTTTAAAATAAAGGGGTTATGGAACAACACGCCATCCCCCAGCAAATCTCCTCATACGAGTTCAGACTGGTAGGAAGCATGACCCTAAAGCAGTTTTTCAAATTGGCCGGGGGGTTGTTAATTGCTTTTGTAATTTACTCCAGTCAGGTAATTTTCGTTTTAAAATGGCCGCTCGTCCTTTTCTTTGGATTTTCCGGATTTGCTTTAGCCTTCATGCCGGTCAATGAAAGACCTTTAGACAAATGGCTTCTTATTTTCATCCAAGGAATTCTCTCGCCAACAATTTACCTTTGGCAAAAAAGGCCAGCGGCAATTGATATCTTAGAGGGAGTAGCCAGGTATCAAGGCGGGGAGGATGACGAGGAAAAAGAAGAAGAGAAAAAAGAAGAAGAAAGGAAAAGAGTGGAAATGGAGGAATTTTTGGCTTCTTTACCAACCGCCAAAAGACCAGTTCCCGCCGACGAAGTCGAAGTCGAGGAAGACGAAGAAGAGGGGCCGCAACCAATCCCGGCAATCAGCGGCAGTGATTTTTCCGTGGAAATTGAGGAAAAGGAAAAATCAAAGAAAAAGGATACCGGAGAAAAAAAGAGCCGGCAAGACTGGGAGCCTGATTTAAAGATTGACCTGCCAAAACACGCTCCGCCGCAAGCGACCGCCGAACCTGAGTTTGGCGAAATCCCAATGCCGAAACCGCCGACCACCCCAAACATAATCGTCGGCATGGTTACCGATCAGATGGGAAAGATTGTCGAAGACGTGATTATCGAAATTCAGGATTCAATCGGTAATCCGGCGCGGGCGCTCAGAACCAATCAGTTAGGCCAATTCCGAACTACCGCTCCGCTGGCGAATGGAGAATATACCATCCTAATAGAAAAGGAGAATTATCAGTTTGATATAATTAAAGTCAAGGCGGAAGGCGGAATCATTCCCCCGCTTAAAATTAAAGCCAAACCAATCTAGGAATTTAATTCAAAGGCTGTCCATGGACCTAAACAAAATCGCCATCAAAGGAACCACTCAGCAACATTTGCCGATTGAGGATATTAAAAAGGATCTAGTAGTTTTAAAAGACGGTTCCTGTATCTTAGTGATTAAAACCTCTTCGGTGAATTTTGACCTGCTTTCCGAAAGAGAGCAGGAAGGGATGATTTACGCTTACGCGGCGATCATCAATTCCTTGACCTTCCCAATCCAGATTTTAATCCGTTCAGCTTTGAAAGACGTTTCCGATTATATTGAAAAACTGAAATACCAGGAAAACAAACCAATTGATCCTCTGATGCGCAGGCAAATCGTTTCTTACCGCAGATTCGTCGAAGAAGTAGTTAAGAAAAACAATGTTCTAACCAAAACTTTTTACGTGATTATCCCTTTTTATTCGGTCGAACTAGGCGCCGCGGCAACAGTTAAAACCAGCCTGCCGGTGCCGCTATCAATGCTGGTTAAAAAAGATGATCAAAAACTGCCCATGGAAAAAGATCAGATTATCAAAAAAGCCTACGCTTCCCTGGAACCAAAAAGAGATCACTTGACCCACCTCTTAGCCAGGGTCGGTTTAACCAGCAAACAACTGACTACCAAAGAATTAATCCAGCTTTTTTACCAGATTTACAATCAGGAATCCATTCTGGCCGGCAACACCGAAGCATTAACTCAAGCAGGAGCAATCATCAAAGCCGCTAAACCGATTTCCAGGCCAAAAATCAGCCAGAGCGAAGATTTAAAACCGGTTACCAATAATCAGGGAAGCATTTACCAGCCGAAAGAAAATGTTTAACAGCTTATTCGATAAATTCAGTCTCAAGACTAAAACCGCCAAAACAGAAGACCAGGAAAATACTCCTGTCAAAGGCGGTTCTTCGGAGTCCAAAAAAACCACTTTTGCCGAAGGATTAATTTCAGTTAAGGATATTATCGCTCCTTCGGCAATAGAAGTAGATTTTGACTGGATCAGAATTAACAACCGCTATTACCAGACTCTTTTTGTAATTAATTACCCCAGATTTGTTTCCGCCAACTGGCTTTCCACTTTAATTAACTTTAGTCACTCGACTGACATCGCCATGTATATCTACCCGGCCGAGGGCAAGGAGATTCTGGAAGACCTGCGCCACAAAATCGCTCAGATGGAAGCCGAGCTTTCTTCCGATTTGCAAAGAGGCAAAGTGATCAACCCGTCAACCAAAGCAAAACTGGAAGACGCCATTTCCTTGCAAGAAGAATTAGCCAAAGGAATCGAAAAATTCTTCCAATTTGGTTTGTATATCACTATGGGAGCAGAATCGGTGGAAGAACTGAGTCAGGCAACCAAAGAGCTTGAATCCAGTTTAGGAGCATTGCTGATCATCCCCAAACATGCCACTTTACAGATGGAAAACGGCTTTAAGACCACTTTGCCTACCTGCCAGGATATGCTCAAGGTAACCAGAAACATGGACACCACCTCTTTGGCAAGCACTTTCCCGTTCGTCTCTTCCGATCTATCCGACGACAAAGGAGTGATGTACGGCATTAACGAACACAACGGCTCTTTGGTTATTTTTGACCGATTTTCCCTTGAAAATGCCAACTCCGTCGTTTTCGCTAAGTCCGGCGCCGGAAAATCCTACCTGATCAAACTGGAAGCGCTCAGGTCTTTGATGTTTGAAACCGAGGTCTTGGTAATTGACCCGGAAAACGAGTATGAAAATTTAGTCAAAGCCACCGGCGGCCAATTTATCACTTTCGGGTTCAGTTCTCCCTCGAAAATCAACCCTTTTGACTTGGAAACCGTCGCCGGAGACGACGAAGAAAACGAACTGGGCAGAAAAATCATGGCCCTGCACAGCTTATTTAAAGTAATTATGGGAGATTTAAGCGCCGAAGAGAGCAACTTGCTGGATCGAGCTTTAATCTTAACCTACAAAGCCAAAGGAATTACTCCTGATCCAGAAACGCAAAAACAGGAAATGCCTTTAGTCGAAGATCTTTATAAAGTCTTAATCGGCATGGAGGAAGAACAGGCTTCCAAACTAGCCGCTTCCGTGGAAAGATTTATCAAGGGATCTTTTGCCGGATTGTTCAATTCCCAAACTAATATCGACATTAAAAATAGATTCGTTGTTTTCGGCATCCGCGATTTGGAAGAAGAGTTAAGGCCGCTGGCAATGCACATTATTCTCGATTTTACCTGGAACAAAATCAGGAAGGAGTTGAAAAAACGGATTTTGGTAGTTGACGAAGCCTGGTATTTGATGAAATATCCAGATTCTGCCAAATTCCTTTACGGATTAGTTAAAAGAGCCAGAAAATATTATCTTGGGGTAACCACGATTACCCAGGATGTTGACGACTTTTTGGGATCGCAATACGGGGGGGCGATTATCAAAAACTCCTCAATCCACATTTTGCTTAAACAGCACCCGGCGGCAATTGACCAAATCGGAAAAGTATTTTACCTTTCTGAAGGAGAAAAACAACTACTTTTAGGCGCCGACCTCGGCGAAGGAATCTTTTTCGCCGGAAGGAACCACGTGGCCATTCAAGTGATCGCTTCACCGGAAGAACACAAACTGATCACCTCTAACCCGGAAGAAATTTTAAGAATGAAGGCAGAGCTGGAAAGAGAAGCCGGCTACTCCCCCGCCCCGGCCGACCCCAAACCAGCCGCAGCGGCTAGTGTTCAGGCTTTCAAACCAAAATTCTCTACTCCACCAACAGAGGTTAATAAAACCAAACCGCAGCTAAGCCAGCCAATTCCCACCACCACAGCGGTGAAAAACCAGGCTGAAAAATCAGAACCGACCGAAAGCAAGGCTTCCGCTTTTGAACCCCAATTCGCGACAAAACCGGATCGTTTAACAATAGCAGTCGAATCTGAAGAAACACCCAAAAAACCGGTAAATTTAAACGTTGATTATCAATCCGCCGCAAAGCCGGATCTGCCGCCCCAGTCAAAACCTCCGGCGGAAAATACCCAGCCTGCTAAACCAGCCTTAGGCAACATCGAATTGCCCAAGAAAACGGATCTTTAAAAAACTTCAAACAAGAAAGCCCCGCAGAGAGTCTGGCGCCGGGGCAAACCCGCGCAACGGCAGATTTGATCTGGTCCATTCATATCGGTGTTTGGAAGAGGTTCACCGAAGTCAGATCAAAGAGGCCTGTTCCCCTCCTCTATTTATCCAAACAGCTCATTCCTCATCAAGTGATTTTCCTACTTAAATCATCAACATAACTGTACCGATCGGTACAGTTATGTTGATAGAGAAGTGAAACACCCCGGAGGCGGAAGACCTGATTCCGGATTCGTAAATCCTCCACGAGCTTTGGCCCGCGGCTTCCTTTTCCCCGGGGATGCTTGCCATGGACCAAAATGGCGCCTGGAAACCCCGCGCCGCCCACGCGGCGGCGGGGCTGGCGCTGGGGTAAATGGACAAATGTCTAAATCAATGAACTTGTTTCAAAACCTTATCTAAACGTCATTCCGAGCTTGATACGATGCCGCATGGCTGTCGCCGCGCAACGTCGGATGACTGTTGTGACCCGGGGTTCTTTCTGTCATTCCGGGCTTGACCCGGAATCTATATAGATTCTGAATCGAGTTCAGAATGACAAGGTAGATCCTGAATCACCTTGGATAGTCCACCCCCGGGGTGTTGGGCAGATTTTCACCCCGGG
>CAZWLF010000071.1:2899-4971 GCA_964634805.1 uncultured Gammaproteobacteria bacterium | reverse complement strand
TATGATTTACCTGCCCGCAATGCTTCGCATGGCGAGGCAGGCGGGCGACTTACGAATCAGAAATTAGGAATAAGGAATTAGTCAGAGTCTTTTATTTTTCGAGTGGGTCTTCGAATCGAGAAAGGATTGTCAAGAACAGTTCTCGACGAGTTCAAACAGTAATAAACCTTTATCTTTCGAGTGAGTCTTGCGGGCGGAGCGCGTGCTCCGCGCCGAACTTGCCATACGTCCTGCGCGGAAACACCCCGGGGTTGGAATACGGGCCGAACCAGAATCGAGAAATTCCTCTAGCGATTTAGTAATATAACAGTTTGACAATTTAGCCATTTGTTTACCGACCACCCCGTTGACTTCTTTCTGATTTTCTGATATTCTGAAACCGAGATGGAAACGACAGTAATAATCCGCGACCGGTTTCAGTTAACTATTCCCGAAGCAGTCAGGGGCTGTTTGGATTGGTTAGCGCCTGGATTGGCGGTAAAGTTGTCTTTGCAAAATAACTCTTTGGTTTTAGAACCCTACCGGAGAGGCGCGGTTAGCTGGGAAGAAATTTGGAAAGTAGTTAAATCGGCGGTTAAAAAAGGAAAGAAAACCTCTTTGGCTGATTTTATTGTTTCCGACAGGGGTTCACATTAGTGGAAAAGATTGTTTTGGACACTTCGGTGGTAGTTAAGTGGTTTAGCGACGAAAAAGGGAGAGACAAGGCTTTGGGTTTTTTAAGCCAGCTTCAGGAAGGCAAAATTCAAATTTATCTGCCGGAACTGACCAAGTACGAGTTGGCAAACGCTTTGTTAAAGGGCAAAAGGCTGACGGCCAAACAGGCGGAGAAGTTTTTATCGGTTTTTTACGGTTTGCCGGTTGAGTTTATTAGCGAAGATGTTGAATTAGCGGCTGACAGCTGCCGGATTGCTTCAGGTTTGAAAATTACTTATTATGACGCCTGTTTTATTAGTTTGGCTAAAAAATTGAAGGCTGTTTTGGTTACCGCCAATCCCAGGCATCAAAAAAGCGTAAGGGGTGTAAGGGTGGTGTCGGTATAAAGTTCTCTCTTTATTTGGTCGCCTGCCTGCCGGCAGTCAGGTTTGCCGTTTGACATTAAACATTGGGAATTAGGGAAACCGGATTTATTACCTTTCGAGCGAGTCCGCGAGTCGAGAAATTCTTCTAACCACTCGGTAATATGGCAATTTAGCCATTACGCTTCGCTGCCTGCAGGCAGGGATTCCTCGCTTTCCCCCTCGATAGGCCCGGGGTTGCTCGGAACGAGAGGAAACGGTGAAACATGCTGGAAGGAGATTAGAAGAGACCGACAGCTAAGGATGCTAATTTCAAGACGGCTTCGTCAAATGTCAAGATAACTGTACTGACCCCGATACCATGCGGCATTAGGCGAATCGCCAGTCTTCAACATAACTGACCCGATCGGGTCAGTTATGTTGAAGTTTTAAGTAGGAAAATCACTTGATCTTGATTGATAAGGATGAGCTGTTTGAGTAAATGGAGGAGGAGAGAACGGGTCTCTTTGATATGTCTTCGGTGAACGCCTTCTAAAACTCGATACTTACCTATTACATACCCTATAGTCTTTTGGTTTAGTTTCTGATACAATAATTAAAAGCTCAAAGCTCAATCCGCCATCCGCCAACTGGCGGAGGCGGACAAAGCTAAAAGCTAAAAGAGGAAAAGTAGTTCGGTTAAAAGTTAAAAAAAGGGAAATGTTTGGAAGAGGTGCTGACAGTTGGCAAGACTTATCTGGCCGAGGAATTAGTACCACCCATGATATTACCAATGTGTGGGGTAGCCCTCGACCGCTTGGGATTGGAAGATCGGTGAGCAGACGACCGGTAACGGTTCCGGTCAGGAAATTAGAATTTGTCGGAGAAAGACAGACTTTTGCTTTTGCTCAGGCGATTGGTAGGTTGTTATTAGGAAGATAAATCCCGACCCATCAATTTATATGCGCGGTCTTCGTTAATCTACCCCGTACCCCGTCGGGCGGGATAATCCCGTCGGGCGGGATGACCCCGCCCTACGTTGTTGGAAATCACATTGGGATTCGGGCGGGATGACCC
>CAZWLF010000071.1:0-2799 GCA_964634805.1 uncultured Gammaproteobacteria bacterium | reverse complement strand
AACCCTGTCGGGCGGGATAGCCCCGCCCCTACATTGCGTTCGTTGACAAAATTATTGATTTGTTTGGTGGATTGGTATTTAAAATATGCCGTGATTTGTCCCACCGTCGGGCGGCATAACCCTGTCGGGCATAACCCTGTCGGGCATGACCCCGTCGGGCGGGATAACCCCGCCCCCGTCAGATGGATAATAAAATGAATGTGATTGGGCATGATTTGGAATTTGTCTAATTTGACCAAATAATGGTCTGGTAACGATTGCCAAACATTTTTGACAATTTCACCAACACTATTTAAAACCATTTTTCGATCAACAATCTTCCCAAACAGGCATTCCCTATTTTGGGCGCAAACGGTAAGGTAATACCACCCTGGTTGGGAATAATCATACCCTGGCAACCTGGTCTGCTTTCGCCGGAGTAATTTCATTGGGAAACTTGGTGTTTATTTAGGTTGGTTAGAAATTAGATCAATTAGGTCAATTTTAGTTATTTTCATTCTACCAGTTACTAATTGATGATCAGGTAAGATATAATATGGTCTATGGAATTTTTGTTAGTTAAAGTACCCAAGGGAAACGAATATACCATTGAGCAGACCTACGCCTTGCTTTCCAATTTGGTGGAAAAGAAACGAGGCGGGTTTTTCGGTTTAGGCGCTAAAAGCAGTGTTTATTCTTTGGAAGTATTTTGCTTTAACCAGCAGATCCATTTTATTGTCGGCGCGCCTGAGGACAGGGTGGAGTTTTTCACCGCTCAGCTCTTGGCCCAATTTAAAGAAGCGATTGTTACCAAAGTGGACCAGGAGAGAATGATGCCCGAGCAGAAGAAAGGCTGGTTTTTCTCCCAGATGGTTTTAAGCTCGCCTGAATATTTTCCTTTAAAAACCGCTGAAGAATTTAAAGAAACCGACCCGCTTTCTTCGGTTTTGGCTTCAATGGCTAAGTCGGCCAAACCGGATTATTTCTTTTTGTACCAAATTCTTTTAACCCCGGCCCGGGGCGGCTGGCAGGACAGTTATTTCAGAACCGCCCAGACCGGAGGAGAGAAAGATTATCAGGGCAACCCAAGGCCCCACCCGCAGAAAATGCAGATTGAGAATAAGGCCAAACACCCGGGTTTTAAAACTTATATCAGGATTGTTACTAACCGGGAGGAGACGTTGGAATCATTATCCGGATCCTTTGGAGTCTTTACCAACCCAACTGCCAATTCTTTGGTCAAAAGCCTGCCTTTTTTGGGCAAGAAAAAACTTTTAGATTCTATTTGGCAGAGGTGTGTTTTCGGCGCCGGCCAGATTTTAAACCTGGCTGAGGTTTCTTCGCTTTGGCACTTGCCTTCCGGGAAAATCAATCTGCCCAACATTGCCTGGGGCAGGCAAATGCGCTCGGAACCGCCGGAAAACCTGCCGGTGTCAACCGATCTGGACGATGAGCAAAAGCAAAAGATCACTTTTATCGGCAAAACCGAATTTAAAAATCAGGAAACCACTTTCGGCATTTACCGCAAGGACCGCCAGCGCCATGTTTACGCCATCGGTAAAACCGGCACCGGAAAATCATGGTTATTGGCCAATATGATTATTGAAGATATCCGCAAAGGCGAAGGGGTGGCGGTAGTCGATCCTCATGGAGATTTGATCCAGATCTTGCTTAACTATATTCCCAGCAACAGGATCAACGACGTCTGTGTTTTTGACCCGGCAGACAAAAATTATTCTTATCCATTGAATCCTTTGGAGGTGACCAACTCCAGCCAAAGAGAATTGGTCGCTTCAGGAATTGTTTCCATTTTTTACAAACTTTACGGTTATTCCTGGGGGCCAAGAATGGAGCATATCCTAAGAAACACTTTGCTGACCTTGACCTCGGTTCCGGATACTACTCTGGCAGACGTGATCCGGATTTTGACCGAACGCAGTTTTAGGGAAAAAATAGTGGGACAGCTGAAAGACAAGACCTTGATCAGATATTGGCAGAGCGAGTTTGACGCTATGGGAGACAATCTTAGGTCTGAGGCGGTCTCGCCGATTTTAAACAAGGTGGGGCAGTTCGTTTCTTCTCCGTTGATGAGAAGAGTACTCACCTCGCCGAAATCAAAGGTGAGAATTGAAGAAATTATGAATCAGGGCAAGATTCTTCTTTGCGATTTGTCTTCAGGCAAGATTGGGGAGGACAACTCGGCTCTTTTGGGGGCGATGGTAGTCACCCAAATCCAGCAAGCGGCAATGAACCGCGTTTTTATTCCGGAGAACGAAAGGAAGCCGTTTTACCTTTTTGTTGACGAGTTTCAGAACTTTGCCACCAGCTCTTTTATCAAAATTCTTTCCGAGGCCAGAAAGTACCGGCTCAACTTAACGGTGGCCAACCAGTACATGGCCCAATTGGACCGGACCATCCAGGACGCGATTTTGGGCAACGTGGGCACTTTGATCACTTTTGTCGTCGGCGCTCAAGACGCTTATGTCTTAGACCGCGAATTCGGCAAGGATTTTACTTCCGACGATTTGGTTACTCTGGGCAGATACCAGGTATTGCTGAAGTTAGCCATCGACAGTGAAACCTCCAATCCTTTTTACGCTCAAACATTGCCGCTGCCGGCCTGCGTCAACAAGAACCGGGATAAAATCATCCGGGCTTCGAGAGAGAGATTTGGAAAAAAATTGTAGTTTTTTCGAATTTACAAATTTTCCAATTTACAAATGAATAATCAATTGAACAATTTACCAAACAAGAAAAGAGACTATGAACTTGTTTCAAAACCTTATCTAAACGTCATTCCGGGCTTGACACGACGTCGGA
>CAZWLF010000070.1:0-5016 GCA_964634805.1 uncultured Gammaproteobacteria bacterium | reverse complement strand
GCTTGTCGAGAACTTCTTTACTGTTCGAGCTTGTCGAGAACTTCTTTACTGTTCGAGCTTGTCGAGAACCATCTTTGAATCAACTCTTCTCGACTCCGCTCGAAGGATAAAAAGTGTCTGCGGATTTTTACCACGGGGAGGGATGAATTGCTTCGGATAGAAATTTCTCGACTCGTTCCACTGGCTCGAAAGATAAGAGGGTGCTCCAGTGCACTTGCCTTAGAAGCAGAAAAGCGCACGGAAAACCTTTACCCCATTACTTGTTTAGAGCAGCAGGGGTGCGATTCCAAATCGAACCAAAATTTGGAAGACCACTACCACTTTCTTAAGTGAAATTATCTAACCGGCAAAGGCCGTCTTTCTTAATTGCAAAACTTCCCGCCGATAGTGGTTGAGCAAAGAAAGCAAAGAGGCTCCGGGCCAGTATTTGTCGTAATGAATGGCGCTAATTAGTTTGCCGTTAACCAAATCCCGGGTCAGATGAATATTTTCAAACCTCAAATTCCGGCAGTGGTCTCCGGAAACGGCAATGAAAGAAGCCAGCCATTTAAACCAATTATTTTTAAAACTAATCTTGGCCGAGGAGATTTTCTCCTGGTAAACCTTTTTGAAAAACGGATCAAGCTGCCAATTTTCAATCTCGATATTTAAAATGCCTTTATTTTCGATGACATAACCGTGGTAGGAAAAAATCAAGGCCGTTTTGGTTGATAAATCAGCGTTTTCCCAGAAAAGTTTTTTTACCGGAGTGTCGGTTAACGGCAAAACAAGCGAACGTTCAGTCAAATATTTTTGCCGCAATTTTTTTAAAACAGAAGCAGGAACCGGCTTTTCCGCCTCCCCTGTCCAACCAGTCTTAGCGGAATCTTCGGCCAAACAGCGGCAAAGCCTTTTGTTGCTGTCTGACAAGTAGAAGGTTCTGGTTTGTTTGGTCATTTGATTATTCCGGCATTCCGATCCCGGATCGGAATAGTCATCTAAGAACGGTTCTCTACACCAAAGGGATCCTTCGCTCCGCTCAGGATGACGAAAGGGGTATTCGCCTCCGAGGTGAAAATCCACAGACACCTCGGGGGTGTTGGTCATTTACCAATCCCCAGGGGCCACACCCGCCATCGCCACACTCAGGATAACGGAAACAAGCCACTGTTCATTGAACCCATTTACTCATTTTATCAATCCATCAATCCGGCAATTTGGCAGTTCGGCTGGTTTGACTTTTGAGCTTTGAGTTTTAAATTCAGACACCCCGGAGGTGGTTGGCACCAAGTATTAAGTATTAAGAACTCGTTTCAAAACCTTATCTAAACGTCATTCCGGGCTCGACCCGGAATCTGCCCAGATCCTGAATCCCCAGTACCATTCGGTACGAGGCAGGCAAGTTCAGGATGACGACAATTATGTAGTTTTGAAACTGGTTCTAAGTATTAAGTATCAAGAATTAAGACCCGAAAATTTAGCCTCAAGTATCTGAATTTTTTGTTCTTCAGCTTTTACCTTTGAGTTTTTATTTACTTGTTACTCGTTACCAATCTATTTATAATCTTGAACTTTTTACCTTTGAGCTGTAGCTTTGTCCGCCAGCTGGCGGATTGAGCTTTGAGTTTTGAACTCCCCCGGGGGTAGACTACTCTTCGGTTTTTACTTTTGAGTTGTCGTTTTGAGTTTTGAGTTTTGAGTTTTGAGTTTTAAATATCTGTTACGAGTTACGTATTACAATTTTTGGCCCGCTTTTTTAATTTCCATGTCCATCTTCCAGCAGGCTTTTTGGGTTTGGTAGAAACTATCAATCAGAGCCGCCGCGGCCAGAAAGGAAGCGATCCCAAAAGCAAGATCAACCCGAACTGTTTTAAGAAAAATCAAAGCAAAATTAAAAATCACCACCGCCACGGTAATCTCGGCCGGACCAAAACCGAAATGGCCGGAAGTGGAATATTCGCCTAAAGCGATACAGCGGAGCAAACTGTTGAAAAAATGGCCGGCAATAATGATAAAAAAGAGAAAGAAAAACAGAAAATATTCAGGCAGGGCCAAGCAGTAGCCCGCCATTACCGCGCTTAAAAAAGCAAAGTCCATAAAGTGGTCAGCGTAAAAACCCCATTTAACTAAACCGGTCTCTCTTCTCCGGCCCACCTCGCCGTCAAAAAAATCGGTAAAATGATGAATCATAATAAATAGATTGACCAGCCAAAACCAATCCACATTGTCTTTGGCCAAAAAGCTGAAAAATAAAACCCCTAAACCGGAAGCCGCCGCCGACCAGGTCAGATGGTAAGTTTCGACAAATTTAGGAATCAAAGGATAAAAATTCATCATCAGCTTTGGCTCCAGGAAACCGAGAAGATGGCTTCTTTTCCTGGTCTTGCCGCTGATCTGGCCTAAATCAATTTTTGATTCCATTCAGTTTTGAGGCGACAAATTGGTTAATCCTTTTTTTGAAATTTTCCTTGGAAAAATTGGCCGCCCAGTTTCGGCATTCGGCGGCGGAAAATTTTAATTGTTCGGATTTTCTGATCGCTTCGACCAATGAATCCGCCGTCGGTTCTTTAAAAAACAGCCCGGTTTTGCCTTCCAAAACAGTTTCTTTAGTCCCGGCCGAATAATAAGCGATTGTCGGCGCGCCGAAATGAGCCGCTTCCAAAGGCATCATGCCAAAATCTTCAGATTCAACCGGGTAAAGAAAAGCCCCGCATTGGCGGTACAATCGCCAGAGTTCCTGGTCCGAAACCCGGCCCAAGTAAGTGATATTGCTGTTATCCGCCGCCGCTTTTTCCACTTCGGGCCGCAAAGCGCCGTCGCCGGCAATAATTAGTTTCCGACCCATTTTAACACAAGCTTCAATCGCTATTTCGGGATGTTTATAGGAATAAAGCCGGCTGGCGTAAAAGTAAAAATCTTTTCTCTTAGTTTTCTTGGAGAGCGGTTTTAAGTCCACGATCGGCGGCTGGATCACTATCGAGTCCCGGCGGTAAAATTTCTTGATCCTGCGGCGGACTTCTTCTGAATTGGCGATAAAATAGTCCACCTTTTGCGAAGTAAGATAGTCGTAGATTCTCAGTTTGTGATTGATTAATGCCGAATAAATTTTAACCGGCCAGTATTTAAGCCATTTTTGGGCCTGGGGATAAGAATATAAAAACCGGGGCGGAGTGTGGCAGTAGCAAAAATGGACTGCTCCCGGTTTGACTAAAACCGCCTTGGAAATCGCCCAGGAAGAAGAGGAAATGACAATGTCAAAACCGGTAAAATCAAAACTTTCCCAAATCAAAGGCAGTAAAAACCTTAGAGGTGAAATCAGCCTTGAGGCTCCGGGGACCCCTTGAAACCAGGAAGTCTTAATCTGCCAGTCTTTAAAATAAGACCAAAAGCTGCCCATTTTTTTCGGGTCGGCGATTGAAACAAAAACCGGCGCCTCCGGCCAAATTTCGTGAAGCGCGATTAAGACCCTTTCCGCTCCGCCGAAAGAAACCAAGTAGTCGTGAACTAAGGCCACCTTTAATTTATCCATTTATCCATTTAATCAATGATTCAATTAAATTTTACAATTTTAGGAATTACCTGTTACGAGCTATTTATGATTTATGATCTTCCACCCCCGGGGAGCCAATCCGCCAGCTGGCGGACACCCCGGGGGTGACGTTTTCTCGTCATTTATTTTTCGAGCGAGTCCGCGAATCGAGAAACGCTTCGACAATTTAACAATATAGCCATATAACAATTTAATTCTTTAGATCAGCTTCATCTGAACATCCTTCCCGGCCGGTGAAAATTTCTTTTCAATCCGGTTGACCAAAGAACGGAAGCCCAAATCCTTCAAAGACGACTGTAATTTCAAAAGCCTTTCTTTGTTCCAAACCATTTTTTTAAAAGAAAATTGAATCGGAACCTCCTGGTTGATCAGGGCCAATTCCTGAGAGAGCAAAGCCGCTTCCCTGCCCTGATCCAATTTCTGTTTTAATTTTAAACCTATTTTGGATAAGCTGTGGTAAATTCCATTCAGATCTGAAAAATCTGAGAGTAAATTAACTGCCGTTTTAGGACCGACTCCGGCCACTCCGGGATAATTATCCGCGCTATCGCCGACCAAGGCTTTGTAATCAACCACCTGGCCGGGGCCAACGCCCAATCTTTCTTTAACTTCTTTTGGGCCAATTAAACTGGCGCCGCTGACTCCCCGGTCAAGTAAAAATAAGTCTACTTTCGGGCCGACCAACTGCATCAAGTCTTTGTCTCCTGTGACAATAATTACTCGGTCAATTTGAGATTTTTTGCCTTTGGTCTTAGAATCAGCATTTTTGACTCTTAATTTTTTGACTAAAGTACCGATAATATCGTCAGCTTCAAAGCCCGGGGCAATAGAAACCGGCATCCCGGTCTCTTCGACTAACTTTTTAGTTAATTTGATCTGGGAGACCAGGTCGGATTCTGTTTTTAAACGGTTGGCCTGATAGGCGATAAATTTCTGGTGGCGGAAGTTCGGCCCCGGAGAATCAAAACAGGCAGTCAGATATTCGGGCTTAAGCTCCGAAATTACCAGAAGAAGCATGCTGAAAAAACCGTAAACCGCATTGACCGGCTCGCCCTGCCTTTTAAAATTTTCCTTGGGCAAGGCGTGATAAGCCCGGTGAAGAATCGCGTGTGAATCAATAATAACTAATTTGGACACGGTTAATTATAACCTATCGGAGGCGCTGACTGATATTTATCCTTCGAGCGCAGTCGAGAAGGATTGATCCAAAGACTGTTCTCGACAAGCCTTTGGTCCTGAGCCTGTCGAAGGACTCGAACAGTAAGAATCTTATCCTTCGAGCGAAGCGCAGCGGAGTCGAGAAGATTTGGTGGGGCTGGTTCTCGACAGGCTCGAACAGTAAGGAGGTTCCCGGCCGAGTCTGACTCGGTTCTCGACAAGCCTTTGGTCCTGAGCCTGTCGAAGGACTCGAACAGTAAGAAGTTCTCGACAAGCTCGAACAGTAAAGAGGTTCTCGGCGAGTCTGACCCGGTTCTCGACAAGCCTTT
>CAZWLF010000069.1:0-5033 GCA_964634805.1 uncultured Gammaproteobacteria bacterium | reverse complement strand
AATGGTTCTCGACAGGCTTTTAGTCCTGAGCCTGTCGAAGGGCTCGAACAGTAAAGAGGCGAGGCAATTCACCCCCACAGGGTGAAAATCCGCCTAACACCCTCCGGAGGGGTGAATCTGATTTTGACCCAACCTTGGGTTGTGGAGGGGACCCCCTTGACAAACTCTCGTTATGGGTATATATTCATAATAGTTAGTTATTAATGGCTAACCAATCAAAGAATGACAAGACCAAAAAGACCGAGAAAAATGGGCTTTTCTCCGGAGGTAACTTATTTCAAACCGGCCGGGATCCCGCTTTCTTTTTTAGACCAAACGAGTCTTTCTTTAGACGAGCTTGAAGCGTTGAGACTAGCCGATTTTAACCAAATCGATCAAATTGACGCGGCTAAAAAAATGAAAGTTTCTCAAAGCACTTTTCAGAGGATTCTTTGCTCGGCTCGAAAAAAAGTTTCCGGAGCGTTAGTAATTGGTCAAGCGATTAAAATAGAAGGAGGTGAAATATCTATGCCAATTGTACCAGGTATGGGCAGGGGCCGCGGCCGCGGTATGGGCCGGGGCCGGATGGGCGGGCAATTTTCCGCCGGCCCGGGAGGAGTTTGTCTTTGTACCAATCAGGATTGCAAAAACGAAATTCCGCATCAAACCGGAGTCCCTTGCTACAAAACTAAGTGTCCTAAATGCGGCAGTCCGATGATCAGAAAGGTTTGATCTGGAAACCACCCCGGGGTGCGGCAACGTTGCCTGTGGTATTCTATTTTTAATGTGACTGCCAAAATGACAACCGATGGTCTGTCCGGTGAAGAAATTACAACCAGACAGACCAGATACGGTCCAAACGAAATCGGACAAAAAAAAGGACTTTCCTGGTTAAACTTAGCTTTCTACCAGTTCAAATCTCCTTTAATTTATGTTCTGTTTATCTTCGGAGTAGTCTCTCTTTTTTTGCGGGAATGGACCGATGCGGCAGTAATTTTTTTGGCGGTTTTTATCAACGCTTCTTTGGCCTTTTTCCAGGAATTTAAAGCCGAGAAAGCTCTTTCCGCTTTGAAAAAATTAATTGTTCCCCATGCTTTGGTAATCAGGGACGGGCAAGAAAAATTGGTTAATGTTGACCAGTTAGTTCCGGGCGACCTGGTGATTTTAAAGATGGGCAACCGGGTTCCGGCAGACGGAGTTTTAACGGAAGCCAAAAATTTTTATTTAGACGAAGCAATTTTAACCGGTGAATCAAGGCCGGTGAAGAAAAAGGCTCTCCGGCGTAGTTTTTGGAAGAAAAACAGAACTTTGTCAAAGGCCGCTTTTGATCAGCGAAACGCGGTTTTTATGGGTACGGTAATCGTTTCCGGAATCGGGAAGTTTATTGTTACCGCTGCCGGTAAAAGTACTAAAATCGGCCAATTGGCTAAACAATTAGAAGAAACGGCTGGAGAAGAAACCCCGCTGAGAAAACAAATTTCCCACCTGGCTCAAACATTGACTATTGTCATCGGCATTGTTTGTTTAGTCATCTTCCTTGAGGGAATTATCAAAGGCAGATCGGTGGTCGAGATGTTTGCGGTGGCGGTAGCGGTGGCAGTAGCTTCAATTCCTGAAGGACTAGCGGTTTCTTTGACCACTATCTTGGCCTTGGGGATGGAAAGAATTTTAAAGAAGAAAGGTTTGGTAAGAAAGCTATTGGCGGCGGAGACCTTGGGGTCGGTGGATATCATTTGCTTGGACAAGACAGGCACTTTGACCGAGGGGAAAATGAGAGTGGTCAAAGTTGACGCGGTGGATAAGAAAAAGCTGGTTTGGGGGGCGGTTTGCTGTAATAATCTGATTAATCCTTTGGATGTAGCTCTTTGGAACTGGGGTAAGAAATTAGCCAAGGAGGCCGGAGTGCCTCAGGCTTGTTTTTCCAACGGCGCTTCGGTTTCAACTGGCGGGATAACCAAAATTGACACTATCCCCTTTTCTTCCAAATGTAAATTCTCCGCCGCTTTGTTTCAAAAAAGAAACGGGCAATCGTCTTTATACCTTACCGGCGCTCCGGAAATGATTTTGGAGTTAATGGACTTAAATGAAAAAGAAAAGGAAGAGTGGTGTCTGAAATTAGAATCCTATTCGCAAAAAGGTTTCCGGGTAGTGGGTATGGGTTTTTTGGACGGGGAGCTTGATTCTTTAAAAAAGAAAATCTCTTTGTTGCGGAAAAAAGCCGGCCGTTATAGCAGGGGTATAGACGGGGAATTTAGCAGTTTAAAGCTTAATTGGTTGGGATTGGTTCTTTTTGAAGACCCGGTTAGGGAAGAAGTAAAGTCTACCTTAAGATTAGCTAAAAGAGCTGGGATAGAAATTAAAGTAATCACCGGCGACTATCAGGCCACCGCGGAATCGGTTTTGAGAAGTTTGGGAATTGTCGGCGAAAACGGTCTTAGTTTAAACAGAACAATCCACGGGAAAGAGTTAGAAGCTTTTTCCGTCGAGGATTTGAAAGAAAGGGTTGAGGAGACAGTGCTTTTTTGCCGGGTTACTCCGGATCAAAAAATAAAAATAGTTAACGCTCTTCAGGAAAAAGGCCATGTGGTGGCAATGATGGGAGATGGGGTTAACGACGCTTTAGCGCTGAAAAAAGCGGATATTGGTGTCGTTGTTGGCGACGCTGCCGAAGTAGCCAAAGAGACGGCGGATATGGTTTTATTAGACTCGAGCTTTTCTACCGTTCTTGCCGCGATAGAAGAGGGCAGAACCATTTTTCAGAATATCAGGAAGGTAGTCCTTTATTTGCTTTCGAGCAGTTTTTCCGAGTTGATTTTGATCGGCGGCAGTCTGCTTTTGGATTTGCCGATGCCGATCTTGCCGGCCCAAATACTCTGGGTTAACATCATCGAAGATAGCCTTCCCGCTTTGGCTCTGGCTTTCGAGAAAAGCGATGGTGAAGAGTTGATGAGACAAAAACCGAGGCCAAAAAATACGCCAATTTTGGACAAAAGGTTAAAACTTTCTATTTTTTTAGTCGGGGCGATCACCGATCTTTTAATGTTTGGGCTTTACTATTTTCTTTTGAAATCAAATTACCCAATCGAAAAAATAAGAACCATTATTTTCGGAGGCTTAGCGGTTGATTCCTTGCTTTTTGTTTTTTCCTGCAAAAATTTAGATAAAAATATCTGGCAGACCAATCCGTTCTCAAATCCGTTTTTGGTTTTTTCAGTTTTAATGGGGTTTCTGGTTCTTTTGGCCGGAATTTACTCAACCTTCTTTGATTTTGTTTTAAAGACTGTGCCGCTGGAAGTTTCTCTTTGGGGCTGGATTTTATTTTTAGGGGTGATAGATGTTGCCGTAATCGAAATTTTAAAATTGACTTTCAGGGAAAAGAAGTTAAAATGAACCAGTTTCAAAACTACCTATTGTCGTCATCCTGAACTTGCGTTGTCATCCTGAACTTGATTCAGGATCTGGGCAGATTCCGGGTCGCAACAGTCATCCGACGTTGCGTGGCGACAGCCATGGGCATCGTATTACGACAGTCATCCGACGTCGTACTAAGCCCGGAATGACGTTTAGATAAGGTTTTGAAACAAGTTCTATGATTTTGACCAGGATCAAAAAAAGTTGGGAAATACTTAGTTGAAAGCGGGAACCTGCCCGTTTTTATCTTTTTAGACAAAAACGGGAATGAATTTTTAAGACTTCACGGCGAACCTTTAAAAGCTGGTTTGGTGAAAGTTATTAAAGAAAATAAAGATAGATGATCCGTAGAATAAGCAGTATTTTTTTTCCGATCTTAGTATTTCTGTTCTTGGCGATTCCTTCCTTGGCCCAGGATAACCCTCCAATTGAGCTCTATTTTTTTTGGAGCAACGGCTGTCCTCATTGCGCCGAAGAAGAGGTTTTTTTGGAAAAGCTGTTGGAAAAATATCCCCAGATTGTTTTAAAAAGTTTTGAAACCAGCCAGAACCAGGATAATTTTAATTTGTCTCAGAAGTTCCGACGGGAATTAGGGATCAACAAACCCTGGGTTCCTCTAACCCTAGTCGGTGATCGTTATGTCATCGGCTTCCGAGACGAAGAAACCACCGGTCAGCAGATAGAAACAATGGTTAAAGATGCCTTGGAGGGAAATATCGGCCGGAGCAGTCTGGATAATATTCCTGAATCAATTTCTCTGCCTGTTTTTGGTTTGGTAAAGCTTAAGAGCTTGTCTTTGCCGATTCTTTCTGTGGTTTTG
This sequence comes from uncultured Gammaproteobacteria bacterium, assembly GCA_964634805.1. GTDB lineage: Bacteria > Patescibacteriota > Microgenomatia > UBA12405 > JAHJSD01 > JAHJSD01. Next base: position 823 of record CAZWLF010000069.1, on the reverse strand, counting down.
GGTTTACTTGATGGTTTTAACCCCTGCGCCATGTGGATCCTGTTTTTTTTAATCAGCCTTCTTTTGGGAATGAAGGATAGGAAAAGGATGTGGATTCTGGGATCCGCTTTTATCGTCTCTTCGGCTTTTGTTTACTTTTTAATTATGGTTGCCTGGCTCAATTTTTTTCTTTTTTTGGGTTTTGTCAGCTGGATCAGATTTCTAATCGCCTTGGTCGCTTTGGCCGCCGGGGGTTACAACTTAAGGGAGTATTGGGTTAACAAGGACGGCAGTTGTAAAGTTACCGGCAATGAAAAAAGGCGGCGTGTTTTTGAAAGGATAAAAAAAGTAACTGAAAAAGAGCGGTTCCTTTTGGCTCTGGGAGGGATAATTCTATTGGCTTTTGCGGTTAATATAGTCGAACTATTGTGTTCTGCCGGACTGCCGGCGGTCTTTACCCAAGTTTTAGCGATTAATGATTTGCCCCGCTGGCGTTATTATTTTTACATCCTGCTCTATCTCTTCTTTTTTATGATCGACGACCTTTTTGTTTTTTTTGCGGCGATGATTACTTTGAAAATGGTTGGAGTGGAAACAAAATACGCCCGTTTTTCCAAGTTAATCGGCGGCGCTTTAATGCTGATAATCGGCTTGTTAATGTTTTTCAAGCCTGAGTGGCTGATGTTTAAATAAACTTCTTTAAGGTTGCTTCAGGTTGGTTTTTTTGTTAAACTTAGGGACAAAGTCAGGGTAAAAAAGCTGTTTAAAATTTAGCGTCCTGTTTAGGATCCGTAGCTCCCTGCCCTCCCGGAGTGCAGTACGAGCCGTGTACGAATAGTACCCA
>CAZWLF010000068.1:0-5083 GCA_964634805.1 uncultured Gammaproteobacteria bacterium | reverse complement strand
CGGTTTCTCTAATGCTTAATTCCCAATGCTCAAGGATCAATGGTAAATGGTTAAATGGTTAAATAGTTAAAGGGTTAAAGGGTTAAATGAGTAAATGAGTAAATCTCTAATGGTCCGTTCCGAGACGGCGACGGAACGTCATGTTGTATCGCTTCATCCTTGGGACTTGCGTCCGGGGTTTTCGCTGTCTTGGAATAAGATAACTTAGGAAAGACAGTCGTTTGTTTTGTTGCCTCTACCCGCCAATAGGCAAGTAGACCGGCAGGCTCCGCTTCACCCTTGATGTGTCCGAAGATTTTCACCCCGGGGGTGTTGGCCCGGTGTGTTTATGGGCACAACAGAATTCTTTCATATTTAAAAATCCGTTACCAAAATATGCAACATTTACAAGGACGGCGGAAAGAAGCGGATTGGCGCGCCGGAAGTGAAGGATTCCCTCACCGCAAAAACAAACAAATTACTGGCTTGCCCCGGGCGCGGAAATGCTATTTCCTTTCCACAGGGCTTTTTTTACCTTTTCACCCGCCTGGACAACAGAAATACCAAGAACAAAGGCAATTTCTTCAACTAACCGTTCCAGAGAAAGTTTTAATAAGTCTTGGTTGTTGCCGGTAAAATTGGTTGACTCGTCTTGTTTCTCCAAGGAAAGTCTTTTTAAAATTTTAGCGGTTGCTCCCGCCTTGTTTAACCTTAACTGCTCCTTAGCCCAAGTTGGACTAACCGGCTCTTTTTTAGCTTCTTTTTCTGAAAGTTTTCTTAGCAATTTCTTTATTTTATCCTTAGAAACGGGTTTTCTAATACCGGCTAAGTCAACATTTTTAACCGGGATAGAGCAAATCAGGCTCTTGTTCCGCTCAGTTCTATAATAGAACTTAAAATAGATAACTTTTTCTTTTCCACTTTTAGCGACCTCTTCTTCCTCTATTTTAAAGATCCTGTAAACCTGGCCGGAATCAACAATCTTATCGCCAACCTTAAATGTCTTATCCTGGGTCTGTTTATTTTTTTTCATTTCCTTTTCCTAAATAAATTTTAACCGCGATGATCCTTTCGAGGTTCTGCTGTTAACAGAAGCCGTTCTTGTTTTTTTACATAGACCCTCAATTACCGATAGTGTTTAGGCCTCCCGAAACCATTAAAAATCTTTGTTAAGGATCTTTTTACAGACCTGGATATGCCAAAGAAGGAGCCTTTAAAAAGGTGATTAGGAAGAAAAGCCCTGTCTATCCGTTCCCTGAGCTTAAAAAATCTACTTGACTTGTCTTTATTACCTTAAAAAGCTTCTGACCTTCTTTTCTTTTAAGCTTTTCTGGATCTAATTATACTCTAGTTTTAGCCTCAAAACAAGACGCGGCGGAAAGGTTGCGCGAGGCCCCGACTTATCAAGAAGAAATAAGGCCGATAAGGATAGGGCAAATAGAAAACAAGTAGACCAAGATTCTTGTGTAGCTTATTTCATATAAGCGATGATTATGGCACCTAAGGTCATCAATAGCGCCCCGAAGATAACCGGGAGACTTATTTTTTCTTTTAAAACAATAGAGGCAAATATTATGGTTAAAACTAAACTCAATTTATCTATCGGCACCACTTTCCTTGCCTCCCCACTTTGAGGGCATAAAAATAAAAAAACAAGAGGCTGCGGTTGCTATTGCCGAAAGAATTAAGAAAAACCAAGTTTTTTGAGATTTGCGAGATGGTAGAAAGAATTTTTGTTGAAGCGGCAACTGCCCAGGTAAAAAATAAAATGAAAGTAGTTCTTGTTGCGGTAGCTAAGTTACTGTCTACTCTTTTAAACCTATTTTTGCAAAAATTGCGGTGAGGGCGGCAAATATTGCTGAGAAAATCGCGGCCAGATACCAAGTCATAATTTAAATATTATACCTTTCTGGTAGTGCTTCAAGAATTTATTAAGCCTCAACCGGGTTTTTAATACCTCGAAGAGATAAACCCGGAGAGTTTTTATCCCTGGATTTCTATCCCAAAAAGTCCGGCCGTCAACAAGGATAAGCTGACCAAAATCACGGCGTAGAAATAGAGCCAAGGCTGTTTAGTGCGGTAAAGATAGTACAAAATACCAACACTAAATAAACTGCCAACCGAGTAAGCAACCACCGGCCAGCGGTATAAAAACATTCCTATTGTTACCAAAACCACTGCTATCGGCACAGTGATACACCCCAGGAACGGAGTACTTAATTTTTGGCCCACTGCCAAAGTGATTTACTATTAGCAAATCAGCCCTCTATGATTTTTAGCCTTGGAGAACCACAAGCATTTCAGATAACCGCTAATTTGTTTGAGAGCGCCGGGTATTGGTCAATCACCAGACGATCTGCTGTCGCCGCCGCCTTTCTTTTAAGAGCAGTCTTAAGCGAACCGACCCGTTCAGTCATCTCTTTAACGATAAACCTGATCAGTTTCTTGGCTTCGATTTCGTTTTCCTTGATTGACAAATTCCAATCTAGCCCCGGGCCGGCGTTTGCTTCAAGGAGGTAAATATTGCCGCGATTGCTGATTATAAAATCAAGAGTAAATAGAGAAGATTTTTTGTTCAAAATATTAGCAATATTTTTTGAGACTGCCGTTACCCCTGAAGGCAATTTGTTTTTGGAGACATATTTTAGCAGACCACCCTGGTGTTCGTTGCAGATAAAATTACCTTTCTTGGCCACCCTGATATAGGTTTGAACAATTTTTTTTCCAAAGTATATCAACCTGATATCAGTTGGAACCGGAGAATTTTGGTACTTAAAGCCTTTATCAAATTTCACAAACGGCTGAATGACAAACGATATTTTTTTATGCTTTTTTATCAGGGCCGTCATCAACCGGATTTGGTTAGCTTTAAATTTGTAAACCAGTCTTCCGCCGGCTCCAAACCTGTCTTTGATAATAATTTCTTTTGAAAAGTCCTCCCGGCACAGATGCCGGGCGACTTTTTTCTTTAGCCTCCGGCAAGCTTGACCGATACCTTTGCTGCGATCGACAGTTATGGTGGGAATGGAGAATTTCGAGAGCCGATCGTAAGTTTTTTGTTTATCAAAACAAAGATTAAAAAGATCCGGGTTGTTAAACGGTTTTATTCTTCTTGAAGAGAAAAGCAATTCGCGGCTTGCTTTTATATTTTTTCCCCTTGGAGAGAACTTATCAAAAATCAGCCTGGAAAAACCCATTTTTCGCATCCTTATCCAAGTTTCGTTTTCAAAAAGCCAAAAATTTTTACACTTTCCCGCGCCGACAATATCAGCAGAAGTGGTAAAGGCCGCCCTTAGCCCATTTTTTCTACAGGTTCTCAAAAAATAGCGGTAAACTAAGTTATAGCTTTCATTACCGGATCCTTTAGCAAACGGCGCGGCCGCGGTTTTGGATAGCGAGCCGGCGCTGGCGGCCAATCTTTCAGAGTAAACAATCAAAACGTCAAAAATAGTCGCTTGGTTCATAAAAAATTTTTTAAACAATCAGAAAAACGGCCAAAGACGAAAGGACGGAAGTTCCGATGCTAATCAACTCTTAGTTTTAACTCCAGTCTATAAAAGTGAGAGCCGTTCCCTTTTTATCCGCTCTTCCGGTTCTGCCGATCCGGTGAATATAGGCCTGATACGATTCCGGCAAGTCGTAGTTGATCACATGGCTGACATTGGGAATATCCAAACCTCTTGAGGCAACATCGGTGGCCACCAGAATTTTAGTTTCACTTCTTTTAAATTTCTCCAAGGCGTTAATTCTCTGATTCTGCCTTTTATTGCCATGAATCGCATCCGCTTTGAAACCTCTTTTAACCAGTTCGTCGGAGAGTTTTTGGACTCCGTGCTTGGTTCTGCCAAAAACAAGCACCTTTTCACACTCTTTTTTAATAAGCAGGTCGTGAAGGGTGTCAACTTTCTGGCCCGGATTAGGAACTTTAACAACATCTTGAGTAATATTTTCAACTGTTTGCCTAGTTTCGACTGAAACGGTAACCGGATTCCGGACAAAACCTTGCAAAATTTCTTTTACCCCGCCGCCAACCGTTGCCGAGAAAAAAAGCGACTGGCGGACCTCGGAGAGCAAGGAAGTAATACTCTTAATATCTCTAATAAAACCGATATCAACCATCCGGTCCACCTCATCCAGAACCACAAAGCCGAAATTCGAAAGAATTAAGCTTCTTGACCTGATGTGGTCTTTGATTCTCCCCGGCGTGCCAATAACAAAATTCGGATTTCTTGACAGATCGTTCTTTTGTCTTCGGATATCTGTTCCTCCGATACAAAGAGCGGAGTAGATTTGAAGGCCTTTTGAAAAATCAAAAAACTCGTTTCTTATTTGGAAGGCTAATTCCCGGGTTGGGGTAATAATAATTACTTTCGCGTTTCTGCTCTTTAAAACCTTATCTATCAACGGGATTAAAAAAGCGGCAGTTTTACCGGTGCCGGTGTTGGCGATTCCGATCAGATCTTTTCCCGCTAAAATTGCCGGAATCGCCTGGTCCTGAACCGGGGTCGGAGTTTTATATCCTTTTTGGGCGATATTTTGCTTTATCCGGTCCGAAATTTGAAAATCGGAAAAAGCGTGGACGGCAAGATATCCGCTGGTATCTTTTTTGATCTGCGAAGTCCGGGACGCGTTGATGATACTGGTCGGGTCGAAAGACTTAACCCCTCTTTTGGCAAAAAAACGATTGCCGGAAGAACGGTTAAAATTACGCCTACCCCCTCTTTTTTGCCAATACTGTTGATACATAAGTTTGAAAGCTAAACAAAATCGAAGGGACAAAACTGCTTAAATTGAGAAAGATATACTTTTATGAATCGCGGGGAAAGGATACAGACAAAACTAAATATAATTTGGATATCTCTTTCTATATTGCCGCTTTTATAAATTGCGCATTATAAATTGCGAAGATACACGAAAACCTAATCTACGAATATTAATTGAAGGTTTATATATCTTAAGTAATTCAAAAAGAAACTTGAATTTAAGCAGATTTATCTCTTCGATCTGCTAACGTAAACGCAAGTGTACTCCAAAATGTCTGATAAGTCAAATCACAGTCTTATTTCACTTAAATATCCAGCATCTTGGAGAATACGAACCAGCA
>CAZWLF010000067.1:0-5106 GCA_964634805.1 uncultured Gammaproteobacteria bacterium | reverse complement strand
CCGGAACACACCCAGGCGGATCAATCCGCCAGCGGGCGGACCACGGGCATAAGCCTATCGTGTAGTTTATTTCAATTCCCGCTTTTGATGATGTCTTCCCGGATTCCCGCATTTAAGATGGAGACAGTGGAGAACCCCTTCGGGGGATAGTCTAAAAAACAGTTTCACCAAGATTTGGCTCTTTGGCGAATCTCCGGTTTGACATATACCCCCGAGGGGTATATCCTTTTTTTTTACAGAACATTGTAAATATATGAGGGAAAATACAATAATCCAACGTTTGAACATCATAAAGGGCCAAATTAACGGTTTGGTTAATTTGATAGAAAAAAAAGAAAATTGTCGTAAAATAACAGAACAATTTTACGCAATCAATATTGCTTTGAAAAAGGCAATCGAGATGTATTTTAAAGAAAATTTAACCGCCTGTTTAGAATCTATTAATTTTAAAAAGAGAAAAACGATTGAATTTTTATTGAAAGAAATAATCAAAAACAGATGATTAACAAAATTACGTCCAAAGCAATTGAGCTTACAAAACAAAACTTTGATAGAGAAGTTCTTCAGTCAAGTACCCCTGTTTTGGTAGATTTTTGGGCGCCGTGGTGCCAACCTTGTTTGATGATGGCCCCCGTCATGGATGGGCTTGCGGAAGAATTTAACGGCAGATTAAAAATAGGCAAACTAAACATAGGACTTCCTGAACACCAATTTTTAGCTGATCAATACCAAGTTCGAGCTATTCCCAACATGAAACTTTTCAAGGCAGGCAAAATAATTAAAGAATTTATTGGCTTAAGGTCAGAAGGAATTTTCAAACAGGAATTAGAATTAGAAATAGCACCCTAGTTAGGTTATTGAAGTTTATTCAGGGAGGGAAAAATGTCTAAACAAATGATTAATTTAGGGTTAGAAAAAATTTTAAAAACAAAGGCGAGGGAAAAATTATCTAATGCCAATATTGTTGACCGGTTAGTTGAAATTCAGAAAATTGATCATTTAACCGACGAAGAAATTCAATGGCTTCTGACCGCAAAGAGGGTTAGCCATGCTGAGCTTAGAATTGATGGAAAAAAATTTCCGGCATGGCGGGTCCTTTTCAATGATGTTTTAGGCCCTGGTAAGGGAGGAATTCGATTTCATCCCGAAGTTAGTGAGAACGAGGTAGTTTCTTTAGCCTTTTGGATGATGGTTAAGGATTCGTTAGCCGAACTGCCTTTTGGAGGAGCTAAAGGTGGTATTAAATTTGATCCTAAAAATACCTCCCCAAAAAAGTTGGAAGCTGTTAGTAGAAAATATATAGACGTTTTTTATGAAGTTTTGGGCCAAGATAAAGATATTCCTGCGCCAGATGTTTATACCAATCCTCAAGTTATGGCTTGGATGCTTGATGAATATGAAAGAAAAGTAGGTCATCACGAGCCGGGAATGATTACCGGCAAGCCATTAGAATTACAAGGCTGCGTTTTGAGAAATGACGCGACTGCCAGAGGAGGATTTATCACTATTAAAGAAATGACGGAAGAGTTTAAGCTGGACAAGGAAGGTTTAAAGATTGCCATTCAGGGTTTCGGTAATGCCGGCCTGAATCTTAGCCAAATGCTTTGGGAGGATGATTTTAAAGTTGTGGCTGTCAGTGATAGTCAAGGCGGCACGTATAGTAAAGCCGGTTTAAATATTAACAGGGTTATTAGAGCAAAAGCCGAATTCGGTTCGGTAACCAACTTTTCAGACGGAGAAAAGGTTAGCAATCAGGAATTATTAGAATTGCCGGTCAATATCTTAATTTTAGCAGCTTTAGAAAATCAAATCACTGAAGGTAATGCCGATGACATTCAGGCAACACATATTGTAGAAATTGCCAACGGGCCGACGACCTATCAGGCAGATAAGATATTATTGGCCAAGAAAGTTATCGTTGTCCCTGATGTTTTAGCGAACTCCGGCGGAGTGATTGCCAGTTATTTTGAATGGTCTCAGAATAGAACCGGAAATATCTTAGATCAGGATTATCTGGAGAAACTTTTCCAGCAAAAAATGACTGCTTCTTGGAAAAAAGTAATTGCCGCGCATAAGGAGAATAAAAGTCAAATAGATTTAAGAACCGCTGCCTATCTTATTGCAATCAGAAGAATCTTAGAGGCGGGGAAACTAAGAGGTTATTTGAAGTAGATAGACGAAGAGCAGATATTTCTTGAGGATCTTGCATAGATAACGGTATATCATCAGTTAAATAATGCCGTTGTTTAGTAATAAAGAAACTAAAGTTGTCCGGATCCTGTTTATTATAACAAGGAAAGGATTGTCACCAGACTTAAAACCAGCTGGTCAAATACCGGAAACTCTTAAGAATTTGTTCTTAAAAAACGGGGTACTTGACAGCCGATTGTTAAAACCGATTTGCCGATAAAAGAGGAGATAGAAAAAATTCATATTAAGCTCAAAAAAAACTTGTTTTAGAAGTCTTTGTCTTGAAGGTAGGAACTTTAAGGCATCTCAGTCGATTGAAGTGTCCGTTTTGGTTGACCATTTCGACTTCGAACTATTTTTGCCCACTCGAGCAATTTAATGTCTTGTCAGAAAGAATCAACCTGTCCCTTTTCAGATAATTTAATAACACTAAACAGGCCGATCGGCCTGTTTAGTGTTATTGACCGACCTAAACGGCCAGCGCTCAGGTATAATATAATTGTTTTATGCTGATAGACGAAGTCGAGATTTTAATCAAAGCTGGACATGGCGGCGCCGGCAAAGTCTCTTTTGGACCGGGAATGAGATCCGGGCCTGACGGAGGCAATGGCGGCCGGGGAGGCGATGTTTACGCTCTGGGAGTGGACAACCCTTTTATTTTAAAAAGGTATCTTCAGTTGAAAAAATGTCTTGCCCAAGATGGTCGGCCGGGCGGGAAAAATCAGAAGACCGGAGCAGAAGGTGAGGATTTTGATCTGATTGTTCCCAAAGGTTCTTCTTTATCGGATTTAGACACCGGGGAAGTTTTTGAAATTGGGAAAGAGGGCCAAAGAATTCTTTTGGCCAAAGGCGGTTTAGGAGGCAAAGGCAACTACGAGTTAAGATCCCCTACCAGTACTACACCTAAATATGCCCAGCCCGGTTTACCGGGGCAGAAAAGGAATTTGAAAATAATTCTAAGACTGCTTGCCGATATTGGCTTAATCGGCTTGCCTAACGCCGGCAAAAGCAGTTTATTGAATGCTCTTACTAATGCTAAAGCAAGGGTAGGCAGTTACCCTTTTACCACTTTGGAGCCGAATTTAGGCGAGTTAAACGGCAAGATTATTGCCGATATTCCCGGATTAATCGAGGGGGCTTCGGAAGGAAAAGGATTGGGTTTTAGATTCTTGAAACATATTGAAAAAGTAAGTCTGCTGGTTTTTTGCATCGCTTCAGACTCCGACGATTTGGCAAACGATTATCAAACAGTGCTTAAGGAATTAAAGAATTTTAACCCGGCTTTAATTAAGCGGAAAGGGATTGCCCTTTTGACCAAGATTGACCTGGTTAACGATCAGGAGCTAAAAGAAAAAATACAAGAATTTAAAAAACTTATCGCCAAGGTCTACCCGGTTTCGATTTACGACCTCGAAAGCTTGGAGGAGTTAAAGAAAATTCTGATAGGATTTTAATCCCTTTTTGCGAAAACCTCGGAAGGGGTTCCTTTGGGGTCCATCGGTCTATTTCTCCTTTATTGAGACTTACCTGCTCGTCTTGCTGGAGCGGTCGAAGCGACGGACTTGCCTCGTGACGAAGTGGGCCGGCAGACCTCGGAGCTTCAATTTATCGGCGGCGGAAAATTCTTGTTAGAGTGAATGGTGTTGGGGAGGGTTGTCTTTCTTGTCGAACGGCCGCCATAGACCTTTTGTCTCCGAGGATCTCAAGACAGCTTCGGGATAAAGGTTTTTGCCCAAGGGCAGTTCTTCTCTGGTCAATCAAGATGATGGCCCGACAAGCCGAAGGGTCATCGCCGGTTAAGGTATCCAGGAATAAGTCAGGCCACCTCTTTTTGATTTCTCCAAGTTCTTGAGATCCAAGATCAATCTGTTTTTGGCGGAAATAGCCAGATTTTTCGGTAGCAGGACTTCCGGGTTTTTTGGACACTTTTTCGATCTATTTAACTTTGTGGAATTTTATATCTCCAAAACAAATCGCGCAATCTATCAACTTTTGCATCCTCAGAGGGCCTGGCTTCGCGGTATTTTCCCGGTGCTGATCTAAAAACTTCTTATCCTTCCTACTAAGATAGCGTTTTATGGCGGTTTGTCGTTGATATTTTTATAGCTGAACCAAGAAAACCATGAGTTTGCTCTATCAATAGAAGCGGGGGTTTTGCTGTTCCTGATAGAATGGGTAGTTTCTGTTTTCGCGGCTTGGCAGGTAGAAAAGCTTTTTTTCTCAACAACCAGGAAAAATTAAGAGAGAAAATAGATTAAATATTTGATCTGGTATAAACTTGGTATATGCTCCAAATTGAGCCCCCTGACTTTTGTTACTGCCCATTTTGCGGTCGAAAGTTAGGTATTCGGGTAGAGGAAGAAAAACAAAGAAAATATTGCCGATCATGCAGCTGGACTTATTACCCCCATGTTGCCGGTTCGGTGGCGGCAATTATCACCAGAGGCAATAAAATATTGTTAGTGCAGCGCAACAGGGAGCCCTATTTGGGAAAATGGATGTTCCCGGCGGGTTTTATCGATTATGGAGAACATCCGGACGAGGCTTTACAACGGGAGGTTAAAGAAGAAACCGGGCTGGCAGTTCGGGAATTTCAACTTCTGAAAGTGATGCAATCTGTGGATGATCCCCGATCTTTGGGCCACTTGCTCTTTTTCTATAGAGTTACTTGTAAAAATGGCCTCTTGCGAACAGACAGAGACGAAAATCAAAATATTGGCTGGTTTGATATCCAATCTCCGCCTGAAATTGGCTGGCTTAGCCACCAACAAACCATAAAAGAACTGCAACAGTTGTGATCTTGGCCTTGTTATCGATATGCTTATCGCCCCAAGTAATCCGACAGGCTCACTGTTAAACCCATCAAGGATTACAATCCTGAGCTTGTCAACGGACTTGGGGCAGACCACGATCCAG
>CAZWLF010000066.1:0-5141 GCA_964634805.1 uncultured Gammaproteobacteria bacterium | reverse complement strand
TGAAACAAATCTACACCAATTTTGGTGCTAAATATTGACAATTACCCTACTAATTGTCATTGCGAGGACCCCGACGTTTCTGTCGGGAGACGAAGCAATCTAAAAACGAGATTGCTTCGCATTCGTTAGTAATGACAACAAGCGCGAAATCCGCGATAGATTGACATTGGATTGGGGTGCATGACGGGGGGTTTCAAAGGTTTTTTTTACCCCGGGAGTGTGAGTAAATCCGATCCCGGATCGTTTCAAGTCTTTCGATCCGGGATTGAAGAATCGACCAAATGATTAAATGAACCGGTTTCAAAACTGCCTATTGTCGTCATTTTTGAACTTTTACCCCGTCGGATGACTGGGGTGATTCAGAATCCAGCTTGTCATTCTGAATTTAATTCAGAATCTATATAGATTCCGGGTCAAGCCCGGAATGACAGAAAGAACCCCGGGTCACGACAGCCATCCGACGTCGTGTTGAGCCCGGAATGACGTTTAGAGAAGGTTTTAAAACAAGTTCAATGAAGAAATGAATAAATGATTAAATTTCTTTGAAGTATTTTTCTATTTCTTCTTTCATGTTTCCAGGAGGGCCGAAATCTGTGTTTTGAAATTCTTTTAAATATTCCAAACAACGCCACTTAGGATAATCTAAACCGGCGCAAATATTTTCCAGTTGATAGACCGCTTCTTCTTTTCGCCCCGATTGCCAATAAAGGTTGGCCAGTTCAATCTGGAAATAGCTCCAGTCCGGATTCCCAGCAACGTTCTCTTGCCAAAGAGACTCGGCTTTTTCCACTTGACCTTGATTAAGATAGAACAAACCTAGGTAGTAGTTTAATTTAGTGAAAAAGGTTTTTACCCTGGAGGGGCTTTCCTTTTGCAGAAGGTTTCTGATGATTTCAACTATTTCTTTTTCTCTACTAAGTTCAGCGGGCAACCCTGCCATTTGTAAGATTAGACTGATGGCCTTGTCTTGGTAAGTGCCGTCTTTAAGATAGGTTTGGGCCAGTTCCAAGTACCGACCAGGATAGCCATTGATTGACAGGAGCAAGACTTCTTTTTCTTTGGATAAAATTTCTTTTTCTGTCCGGCCGTTATCGCGGTATTTTGCCGATAGTTGGTTCCAGAACCGGATGTTTCCGGTAAAAAGATATTCGGTAAGCCTGTCCGGGTGTTGATAATAGGTTTCTAAGCGCGCTTCCTGATTGAATGGATCGAAAACCAACGAAAGCCGGTAGTTGCCGCTTTTCTCTGATAGGATAGAGAAAACTTGGCATGAAGAAATTAAAACCGGAATTAGACAGAAGAATAAAAATTTTGATTTGGAAACGGCAGGATCCTTGTTAGCCTTTTTTAAGATAATTCCCGAAAAGAAAGCGATCAAAAGCAAAATCGAAGGGAATTGCCAGCCATAGTCAAAGGCAGATTCGGTTGTGGAAGCAAGGAGAATCAGAAAGACTGTTTGATTAGCTCTGGTTTTAAGATTTAAATTTTTGATGATTTGCCAGCTGATGATAATTAAAACTAAAGCTCCCAGCAGGCCTGTTTCCGCGATCCATTGCAGGTAAAAGTTGTGGGCATACAGACTATATTGGGGGGGCTGATTTTGAAATTTTTGGGAAACTAAACCGAAAGTGCCCAGTCCATAACCGAAGACAGGCTTATCCAGGAAGCCTTTTATTGCCTGAGTCCAATACCAATGGCGTGACCCGAAAATGGTTTTACGATTCCAGACCGGATCAATTTGAGTAATAAACTTTGGCTGAAAATGGCTGAAAGTTAAGAAAATTGCTAAAACCAAAAAGGTAAAAACAGCCGCTATTTTCAGCTGATTTTTAAACCGCTTTTGCTCCAGAAATTTAAACCTGAACGGATTGAGCGACAAAAGGGTAGTGATTATTAACAAGGCTGAGAAAGAAGAAACAGAATCGGTTAACAAAAGGCAGAGGAGAAACCAGATGGTCAAAAGCAGTCTTTCGGTTAAAAAAGAAGCGATTACCGCCAAAAGCAGGAGCGAGGAAAAATGAATGTGGCCGCTGATCGGCAGGATCATGGTTAAGGCGGAAAAAACTCCCTCCACTGGTTTAAAACGAAAATATAGGTAAGGAAAGGCTAATAAAAGACAGATAAACAGGAAAAAACCAAGAGAGATTTTTTTGAGCTTTTTATCTAGTTGAAGGTTGTGGCCGATGATAAAGGTCAACCAGGCCGAAAAATAAGTCAGGACCGTTTGCCAGGAAGAGGGTTTGTCAACGGAAAAGTGGAAGTTGATCAGGAGAAAAAGAAGAAACCAGAGCCAAAACTTTTTCAAGGGGACTTTAAAGTTAGATAGTCTGGTTAAGATCAGCACCAAAAAGGGTGTTTGTAGTGATAGGATTAAAAACGGGATCTTTTCCTGATCCGAGACAGAGAGGATTAAGTTAATAGCAGAAAAGATAATCAGAGCCGCTACTTTTCCAAACATATAAGTCTATTGTATATTTAAAGATTGAAACGTGTCAAAAGTACTCCGGTCTTTACTGGTTTTACCAATATTTTTTCTTTTTTGCCCGCTGTTTTTATTAATCAGTTCACTAATTTTGTTTTTTGGCGGCGGCTGGCCGGTTGTTTTTAAACACAGAAGGGTAGGCAAAGGGGGCAGAACTTTTGTTTTGTATAAATTCAGGACTATGTATCAGGGAGCTGAACGAGACAGGAAAAAGTATTTGGAGTTAAACGAAGCGGACGGGCCGGTGTTTAAGATTAAAAACGACCCCAGGTTTACCAAACTTGGCAAGGCTTTATCAAAATCGGGAATTGATGAATTACCCCAGATAGTTAATATTCTAAAAGGGGAAATGGCTTTTGTTGGGCCCCGGCCCCTGCCTTTGGAGGAAGAGGGGAAGATACCGGAGGAGTATCGCTTGGTTCGCCGTCAGGTTTTGCCGGGAATTGTTTCCCCTTGGGTCTTTATCGGTTACCACTCGGTGCCCTTTAAAAAATGGATGGAGTCAGATTTGGAATATGTTAAAAACAAGAGCCTTTTTTTGGATCTTTTTTACCTGTTAAAAGGGTTTTTGTTTTTTTTGAAATCGCCATCAGTTTTGTGGAAAGAGGCTTGTTTTGGGCAATAGTAAAGGATGTTTTCCTCTAGATAGCCTCTTTACCTTTAAACTGGTCCTTGACAAGCTTTTTTTAAGGATGATTAAATGGATTGAAGAAAGATCTGCTTTTCTGCCCGCGGTCTTTTCAGAATAGTCTTGTTTGTCTGTTGCCGAATGAACCGTTTAAATAAAAATAAATATCTTCAAAAAGGGTTAGCTCAATTACCTTTAATTTTAGGCCTTTTGATAATCGGGGTGGCCTTGCCGGCGGCAATAAATTTGCTGGGCCAGAGGCAGGACACAAGGGAGAGAGCGGCTACGAGTGTTCCTTGCAAACAGTGTTCCGGTCATAGCGCTACCGCCCGTTGTCTTATCGTACTCAATCCGCCTCATTGTAACGCTGCTCTGAATGAATGCGAAAACGACCAGGCTTGTCGTCCGACACCAACGCCGACAATAACCCCAAAACCGACACCGACTTGCGGCGGTTCCTGCATGCCGCCGAATATTTGTACTCAGGCAGGCGGGACCAATGGCGGCACCAATTGTCCTAACGGCGGAGATGTTTGCTGTATTAATTTGGGCAGTCAGTGTGATATTTACACAAGATACTTTTGCGACAATCAACAGCTTTATCGTTGCGACAATGTTGGCGACTATGGGGTTAGGGTGTTGATAAAAGCGTGTTTACCAGGTGAAGAATGCGTGATCTACTCTCGTGACAGCGGCGGTGATTGCCGGCCTTTGCCAACACCGACACCCGGGTGCACTCACCCCGGCGATCCTTGTTGTACCGGAGGGGTGATCGGCGGCGGCGGAGTCTATTGCTCCGGCACTGGGCTGACTTGTTTAGCGGGTAGCTGTTGTCTGATGAATGGTTACTCTACCGGCAGTGTTTCTGATTGTTGTTCCGGTTGCAGAAATACTGCCAATGGACAATGCATCACTTGTCCGACGCCAACACCAACCATAAGACCAACCCCGACCGGCGTTTCCTGCGCCTCGCCTTATAGTTGTAAACCGAGTAATTGTATTTCGGGATCAGAGACAGGCAATGGTCAAAGATGCACTTACCCGGGTACTTACAACAACGAGCCCAACGGTTGGTGTTGCCGGCCTTTGCCAACAGCTACTCCAACCCCAACACGAATTCCGACTCCAACCCCCCCGCCTTATCCGTGCAAGACAGAAGATGGCCGGACTGGTTTTTGCTCTGGCTTTCTAAAGGTTTGCCCGGCAGGAATGATTAGTAATCCTTCACTTCCTGATTGTGTCGGCAGAGGATATTGCTGTGTTTCCCCGGGGGCGCCAACAGCTACTCCGACACCGCGCTGTTTGCCCAACGGAAGACAGTGTTATACCAGTCCTTTAAGCGACCCCAGCGAAAAATGCGATCTTTGTTGCAACGGTTATTATGATGTAGGGAACATCGTCGAGACAAATTATTATTGCGGTCCAAGACCAACATCAACGCCTACACGGATTCCAACCCCGACCATTACTCCGACACCTACTTCTCCTTGGGGGAATGATCGGTGTACCAGGAATGGTCAATCGGGTTATTGCATGCCGGAGGAGAATTGTCCTGTCTCCCGAAGATTAGGAGGGTGGCCGGCCTGCCCTGCTTTTTCGGGTCAGACTTGTTGCGCTGACATCATCCCTACCGCTACACCGACAATTCCTCCTTGCGCTTTGCCTAACCGATGTGAAGAAGTCACTTACTGCCTTAACAATGGCGGCAATACTGTTGCCGGATATTGTTCCGGGGCCAGTCAAGTCTGTTGCCGGTTTATCACCCCGACTCCGATTCCGACCGTTCGGCCAACTGCTACTCCAACACCGAGACCGGGAACGCCGACACCGACGCCAACCTTAGTTTGCAGTCCGAGAGGGACTACCGGCCGGTGCGGCACTCTTAATTGCTGTGGCTGGGAAGAAGTAGTTGATGGTTATGGAGATGTCTGTCAATGCGTTGACAGAATCAATCCGACGGCAACACCAACTCCAGGTTATACTTGTGACACCTATTGTGTTTCTTCTAGTGAATGCCGTGTTCCGGGGGTG
>CAZWLF010000065.1:0-5350 GCA_964634805.1 uncultured Gammaproteobacteria bacterium | reverse complement strand
ACCATTCGGTACGGGGCAGGCAAGTTCAGGATGACGACAATAGGTAGTTTTGAAAATAGTTCAATCAATTTAGCAATTATGTTTCGCTTGGTTTTTTTTCGCGATTAGTGTTTAATAGTAAAAGGGTGTTTAAAATGCCAGCTGGTTTGATTGGAAAAAAATTTTTAGTCGCTGCCTCCCTACTATTCTTGGGATTAGCCGCTCCTTTTTTCGGGATTAGGGCCCAGAACGATGAATACTTGGGCAGGAGGGATAATTATGTCCGTTCCAGCCAGGAATATTTTTCCGCTCGCCAAGCCTACTTAAATCAAAAAACCTTGCAGACCAAGGAGGTTTTACTTGCTAAACTTAAAACATTTTTGTCAGACAGGAACGATTTTCTGATCGTCTATTTTGACCTTCTTTATACCAGAGCAAACCAATTTCTGGTTGAAGAGGACGTTTCTGAGATCAGGTCTTGGCTTTTGTGGTTAAAAAGTCAAGGCTCAAGAACCGGCGAGGCGGTTAATTTAGACGACTTTCTGTTTTTAAATGACCAGCTTAACGAGAATTATCCTCAAATAGAAAAAGCAATTTATTTTGTTCTGGCTAAGATGACTATTGCCGAGCAGAAACTGGTGATAAGAAAAATGGAGTTGTTTCAGAAGGAAATTGCCGAAAAGATACTAGGTTTAGTTGAGGATAAGGAGACGGTAATCTATTGGTTGGACGAGGTCGAAAGTAAGATTAATCTGGTTAAGAGAAGCCACGAAGAAGCCTTGACCACAATGAATAAAGTTCGGATTAATCGGAAGGGTGATATTTTAAAAGGCTGGAAAACAGCAGTTAAAAAGTTTATCGGGGCAGACGCGGATTTAAGAGCGGGTTTGGGTTTTTTGGATGAGATTATAAAAAGAGTTGAAAAGGATGAGCAATAGAGAAAATATCACGCAAACGATGGATGTCCCTGTTTTTAGTAAGCGGATTCAAAGCCGACCGCTTTTAGGAACTAAATTGGACTGGTTAATTTTGACTTTATCGGTTTTAGTGGTCGCAGGGTTTATTTTTTTGGCGGTTTTGAATTTCAGGGCTTTTAAGGAAAAGTCTGAGATGGTGGTTCCGGTTTCGCCGACCCCGACGCCAACCTTGGTTGAAACCGGGAATCCGATTCAAGTTTCCGGCAGTGAATTAAGGGAGTCCTGGCTTGGTATCGAGAGAAGTTTAAACGAGCTTGATTTTAGGCAGAGCGGATTGGAACCTCCGTCGGTTGATTTAGATATCGGACTTGAGCCTGAGATGTTTTAAAAAGCCGATCACCCTCCCGAGCAAGCTTCTTTGGTATGGGTAAATTGTTCTTCCCCAAAGAAAGTTAGGCAGTTTTTCTATCTTGACTTTACCGGTTTTTTCCCAACCGAAGCTGACGGGAAGGCTTTGCTGATCTAAGGTCATTTCAAAATCGAAACAGGCTTCTTGATTCGGCTCGACTAAGACTTTTTCCGGCAAGCAGATGGTGGAAAGGGAAAGAACCCCCGGTTGTTTTGCTTCGGGGCCTAGGCAAAACGGGCTTTTGTCGCCCCAGATACTTTGGCCTTGATTGATTAAGGTTAGTTTGCCATTAATTTTTACTCCGCTATTAGAGAACTTCTGGCTTGGTTCGGGAACTGCTGAGTCAGTTTGAGGTTTTGTCTGAGATAGGGGTTTCGCTTTTTGAGAAAAAGGGCGGCTGACCTCGATTCTTTTAATGACGATCTTTTCTTTTTGAGGCGGGCTTTGCGGCTGTTTTGGAGTTTGCTGGACCAGTTCCAACTGAGGGTATGGTTTTTGATCTTGGTTAAGCCAGGAGAAGTGAGCAAATTTGCCGTGAGGGTAATTTAGGATAAATGGGGTAACGGCGACTATTCTCGGGTCTTGATTCCAGTAACTAAACGCTTTTTGGATCAGCTGAGCCGTTTTTTCGGCGGGATAATAATTGCCTTTATCCCCGCCTTCCTGATGCGGCCAGCCGGTTTCGGTAATGAAAACCGGCAGGTTTTGATTGAAACCGAGGCTGTTTAGGTAGCTCAATTCCCATTGATAACCCCTGATGCTGGTTTTTCCGGTATCTTCGGCACTGCCGATAAAGCCGTGATTGGGATAAGAATGTGAACCTAAACCGTTTATTTTTGCCAACGCCTCCGGTTTATAGAGAAAACCCTGCTGATAAAAAGCTTCGGCGGAGATAAAGGCCGGCGGCCGGTTCGGAGCGGCCAGGTCCAGCCCGGCGGAAATAATGAAAAAGTCTTGACTTAAGTTGTGGAAATAATCGGAGGTAAGTTCGAGCAGTTCGAAATACTCTTTTGGGTCTGATGCTCCGCCCCACTCGTCTCCCCGATTGGGTTCGTTGTAAACCACAACAAACCTTGGCTTAATAGGCCAGTTTAGAGAATTTAAAAACTCGGCGGCTTTTTTGGTTGTTTCCTGATTTGGTTTTTTCCAGTATCCGTTTTCCGGTTCGGTTGCCAGTCTGACTATTGGGATCAGGTGGAGTCTCCGGCAGAGATTAAAAAAGTCCTGCCATTGTTGCTGGTTAAGTTCATCTTGCCGGATTACTACTGTTAACCAACCCCAGTCGCCGCCGTTGCTGTTTAGCATTTGAGCCGCCTTGGGCAGATCTTCGAAGCTTGAGTTAACATGGATACCGTATTTGTTGGCGGCCCAGCTCAGGTCTTCTTCCGCCGAAACAGACTTAGCTAAGATCAGATATAGCCAAAAGCAGACCGCCGCCGTTTTAATTAAGGGAGATTTTTTAAAGAATATTTCTTTGGCCGTTAAGAATAAACACTTGTTTTTTAGGGTCATTGTTTGCCTCTTGCCCTGATATAATAATTTATCTGCCCGGAGAAACAGGACGCCTTGTTTTTATTGATCTTGCTGGTCAGATTTTATCATGCAAAAAGACATCATCCAAAAGATCGTTTTCAAAAAAATTAAAAAACTGGAAGAGGAAATCAGAGAAACTCCTTATCATAAAGGCACGGAGCATCATTTAGGTTTGCTGAAAGCCAAGGCGGCTAAACTTAAGCGTGAACTCGGAGAGAAAGAGGAAAAATCTTCTAAAGGAGGAGGCGGTTACGCGGTTAGAAAACAGGGAGATGCCACTTGTATTTTGATCGGTCCTCCGTCTGCGGGTAAATCAACCTTGTTAAATGCGATCACCAGCGCCAAGTCTAAGGTCGGCGAGTATGACTTTACCACTTTAACGGTGATTCCGGGAATGATGTTTTACCAAGGAGCCAGGATCCAGATTCTGGATGTTCCCGGATTAGTTACCGGGGCGGCGCAGGGAGTAGGCGGCGGCAGGAAAATATTTTCTGTTGCCAGGAGCGCTGACTTATTGCTTTTGGTCACCGATACGGAGAGGATTAACTGGTTTCAAAAGGCAAGAGAGGAACTTTATCAGAGCGGTGTCAGGCTTGATCTTTCCAAGCCGAAAATTGAGGTCGTTAAAAAAGTCAGGGGAGGAATCGAAGTAATTGACCCCTTTAACTCTTTTAACAGAGAAACAGTGGTCAGCGTTGCCCTTGAGTTCGGGTTTAAAAATATCCGGATTTCGTTTGGTGAACCGATTAACTCGATTGATAAGATGATTGACGTTTTCACGGAAAATAGGGTTTATTTGCCTTGTCTTGAAGTGGTTAGCAAGGTGGATCGGCTAAGAATCCGGGCGGAAGTTTCCGATCAAAGAGTTTTTGTCAGCGGCACTACCGGCAAAGGACTGGATCGGTTAAAGCAGGAAATTTGGCGAAGGTTGGGACTAATCCGGGTTTATCTTAAAAAGGAAAAAGCAATGGTACCCGATTTCGAAGAACCGTTAATTCTCAGACAGGGCTTTCGGATCGAGGATGTTGCCGCCAAGTTATCTTCGGAATTAACGGAAGGGAAAACCAGGGCTTTAATTTGGGGTCCGGGAGCGAAGTTTCCCGGTCAAAAAGTTTCTTTCAGGCAGCCTGTTTTTGATCAGACAATTATTTGTCTGGTGGAGTAGACTGATCTTCCAGGTGTTTAGCCAGAATTGTTTTCAGATTGTCTTTTGACTGGACTCCTAAAGTTTGCTCTACCAGGGTACCGTTTTTAAAAATGAGAATCGCCGGAATGCTCAGGATCTGATATTCTTCAGCCCTTTTCGGGTTTTCATCCACATTTAGTTTGCCGATTACCGCTTTTTCTCCTATTTCTACTGCCAGTTTTTCAACAATAGGCCCCATAATTTGACAAGGTCCGCACCAAGGGGCCCAAAAGTCAACTAAGACCACCTTTGACGACTTTAGAACTTCGGTTTCAAAATTTTCGTCAGTAAAAACTTTAGCCACAATATCAGATTGTTTAAAAACAATTATTTGCAGTATACCTTTTTTGTTTGATTGAGAAAAGAGGGTGTGTTTCAATTCCAAGACAGCGAAAACTCTTTTTCTCAGAGGAGAGAGGGATCACGATCCAGGATCGTTTGGAGATTTTCTTTTCCCGGATCGTGATTGCTCGCTGTCTCTACCCTTTGGCGGCGGGTGTTGGTCTGCCGGCTTCTCCGCACAAAGGAATTCTTTCAAGCGAGTGGACAGAACGGCGGGATTCTCGGAGCTTCGGTGTTGGTAAGCCGTGATCGCGGTTTTGTGATAGACTGAAAAATATGGCAAAGAATAATTTGCGTTTAATACTTTTGCTGATTTTGCTTTTTATTATTGGTTTTTGGTTTCGCGGGGCTGCTTTTCCTCCGGTCCCCTCCCCTGCTTGCGACCAAACGGGGGCGGAAGAAGTCGAAGTTGCCAGCGGCAGTAGTTTTTTAACTTTTGATCCGACTAAAAGGGTTAAGGTGAAAGTTTGGCAGGTGGTTGACGGCGAGACTTTTGCTATTTCCAAGTATGACAGAGTTCGGTTGCTGGAAGTCCGCTCCCCTTCGCTCTCGACAGAAGAAGGTTTTAAGGCGATGCGATTTTTGCAGGACTTGGTCGAGGATAAGCAAGTTGAACTTCAGTTTGTGCCGGAGATTGCTCTTCGGGATAGTTATGGCCACTTGATGGCAATTGTTTGGATTGATGGGGTTAATGTTAATTCAAAGATGGTTCAGCAGGGTTTAGCCGAGTCGATGGTGATAAAGTGACGCGGGAGCTTAGAATGAGGGAAAAAAGCCACGATCCTGGATCGTCAATTATTGTTCGAGCTTGTCGAGAACTAACCTTGTCGTTCGAGTCCTTCGATAAGTTTAGGAGCAAAAGGCTGGTTGAGAACTGTCTACACCCCGGGGGAATCAGGGCCTACCCCCGGGGTGAAAAATTGAAATCTTGCAAGCCGTTGCCGTTAACACCCCCGGGGTGTCATACCTGAGACACCCCGGGGG
>CAZWLF010000064.1:0-5382 GCA_964634805.1 uncultured Gammaproteobacteria bacterium | reverse complement strand
TTATTGATGTCAATTAAAAGGGACGATCGGACCAGTTAGTGTTATTGAGAACGACGGACCCGGAGGTTAAAGAGTCAGCTACGCAAAAGTTTTCGAATCTAATATAATAGGAGGATGCAAAAATACAGGGTTTGTTGACTGCTCCCTATTTCCTGCTGCCAACCCCGGAGGGGTTTACCACTTAAAACTCACGGCGCAAGATTCTAACGGTCCAAAGAAAGCAAGAAACTATCTTTCTCTAATTGGGGAAAAAAGATAGGAACCATTGTCGTAGATCGCCGAAACGGCGACTGCCCTCGACCGCTGGTTCCTTTCACAAGAAGCAGTCAACTCGTTTCCCCCGAGAATAACTGACAAGGAAATAGTGCAAGTGATACCGTCCGAAGCGGTTGTTCCACCAGCGTAGTCAGGATTCCTCAGATATTTAATCAGAGCGTCTTCTAACCGACTCTCCGCCTGGCTGGTCAGTAAAAGTCCTTCCGCATACTCATTACCCAAACTGACGGAAGAAAAGCTCAACGAAGCAATCTGTAAAACCAAGGCCACCACAATCGCGGTAACAAATAAAAGAACGATCATTGCCTGTCCATTGTTGTCGCTAATTTCTTTTTTCATTTTTAAGGCAAAGTCGCCGCCGTTTGAAAATTCTCTCTTCTTTCTCTGCCATTAATAAGTCCTTTTCCTTTCAGAACCAAATTTAATCTCACTGTCGGCGATTGAGATGACGGGCCAAAGTGGCTAAAACTTAAACTTTCAACAATAACCCGGTTGTCGGTCAAGCTGTTACTCTCCGCCCCTTCAGTTTTAATTAATCTGCCCTCGGCGTCAAGAGAATAGCCGACGCTACCCGAGTCGAGAACTAAGGAATCAGCGGTCTCCCCGATTGAAGGGAAATCAACGGAAGAGGCGCTTTTTACCGTCTGCCTGAAATCAAAAAGTATCTTTTGACCACCGGTATAAATTTCTGTTTCCGTTACCTGAAGCACTCTCTGCCAGATAACTTGGGTATAAAAAAGATAAAGAATTGTCAGGATTGTCCCCAGCAACCCTGAATAGATGATCAGCTCAACCAAGGTAGTTCCCTGATCATCCGCCTTCGCGGGAGACCACAGAGTAATTCGACCTGTAGAGGAAGATGAACTCCCCGCTTCGGAGGATTTCGGCTCCGCCAAGCTGAAAGGCACCAGGTCACACAAGGCGGGGCGCGGAGTCTCATTCTTAGCTTTTGACAAACTCTCAAACGACATTATCTATCTTTTAGGGCGAATAATTAACCGAAACATTATAAAGAACAGGGGTTTCCTCTCCATCCAAACTTTTTAAGTATGCTTTGTACCGGAAATAACGGCCGAGATTTTCCCCAAGCCAAATCGCCTCGCCCGCAGAATCGGTATAAAGATCATCGTTTAAGCTGGTTCCTCCCGGTCCGTAGAAAACCCAAGGACCGGAAGGATCATCGGAAACAGCAATTTGAAAACCGATCAAGGTGTTGCCCAAAACCTGGCCATCAAAACCAATCCGGTTAAAAGCCGAGCTTTTACCAGTATCGAGAACTGAAGAAAGAAGAGTTCCTTCAGTAAAGTAGCCGCCAACCCCCCCGGTTAATTCAATTTGATCAACATAAAAAATCAATTCCGGGTCGGAACTGCTCATGTAATTAGAGAAAAAGATTGACTGAAGACTGTCTTCATAGCCCTCGCCCAAAGTTTCATAATCTAAACTAACTTCGGTCCAGCCGCCCGGGGGCAAAACGATCTCTCTGCGATCCCATTCGTCATAAACAGCGGTAACATAAAAAATTTTCTCTACCGCCGTCGGATTGTAAACATAAAAGCGGAGGTTCCTGAACCCGACGGTGCAGACGCTATTGAAATTAAAAATCCTGACCCAAGACCAGGAAGATCCCGAACCTGGCGGCTTGAGCTTCACTTTGATTGAATAACTGGAACCGTTATAAGTATAATCTGTAGAATTCGACTTGATCTCACCGTTGGAAAAAAACTGAATAAAGTTACAAAACAGCCATTGCCAAAAACCCAATCCGCTGCAATTTGATCGCCAACCATTTCTGAATTGGTCATCATAAATCAAAGATTCCGGAGACTCCGAAAAACAACCGCCAACCAACTCAAGTTCACCGTCATCAATTGCCGGGTCGACTATTTTAACTAAATCCATTTCTCCCGCTTCAAAGTCGGCCGCTGTGGTTTGATTCCAAGCCAAATTATCAAAATACCGGGTAAGATAAGTTTCCGAAGAGATTTGGCTGGGGTGAAATCCAACCCAGGAAACAACAGCAGTAATTTTCTTGGTCGAAGGATCCGGCGAGCCCCCGGAGCCGACTAAATCTCCGGCTGAGTCACGATAAGCATCACCAATTTCCAGATAACGGGTAAAGTCCCCCACCGTTTCCCCAACCGGGTCGGCTTCCAAAACAAGATTGTCCAAAGACAAGCGGATTAAATAGCGGCCATTAGCTAACAACTGCCAATCTTGCCGCCTGATATTCTTAACCTCCTCTAAATATTCAGAAAGCAGCGCCATTGCCTTTGTTTTTTCCTTGCCTAAGTTAGCCGCCTCCTGGGAAACAAAAAGGAGCTGAACCAGAGCGAAAACCACCACTGAAAAAATGGCAAAGGAAACAATTATTTCTACCAGCGAAAAACCGGACTCCTTTTTTCTAAACATCGTTTCAGTTTATTTCAACCAAACCCAACCTGTTAATCGTAATCAACCTGCTTTTACCGGTGTCAACTTCAACTAAAGTAACCCCGGCCGGGGAAAGGTAGTTTTCAACATAACCGGTCGGTCTGATAAAAACAACTGTTGATTGGGGTAAATTAATCTCTGCTAATTGCAGACTACTGGGAAGGCTTGTTTCCTGATTGTCCGGGTCCCCTTCAACAAAACTGTCCCCTCTAAAAAAAACAAAACGGCCGGCTTCAAAGTAAAGGCCGGAGTCGATCCCGTTAACCGTCTGGCTTTGAGCCCGGTAAACAGAAATCTTTATCTCCGAAGCGACCAAGTCCAGATAGCTCTCCCTTTCAAGACTGCTCAAAGAAACTCCGCCAATAGCAAAAAGAATGGCGGCAACGCTCATCACTACCAGCAACTCTGTCAAAGCAGTTCCTTGATCCGATTTCAAAATCATTTTGGTCCAAGGTTCCCGATAAGACTGTAAATCGGCGAAATAAAAGCTAAAACCATTACTCCGACGGCGATACCGACTAAAATCATCAACAACGGTTCCAACAAGGTAATAAAGTTCTTTAACGAATTTTCCACTTCTTCCTTGTAAAATAAGGCTACATCAACCAAAATCTTCTCTAGATTGCCGGTCTTCTCGCCGACAGAAACCATCTGAACCATCAGCGGAGGAAAGATTTTGGTCTCTAAAAAAATGGTCGATAGCGGCAGGCCTTTTGAAATCTTTTCGTGAAAAATTTTAGAAAAACGTTTTTTTTCAGGAATAATCAGGGCCTGGGAGGAAATCTCCAAAGATTCTTCAATAGAAACTCCACCTTTAAGCAGGGCGGATAAACTCTGGTTAAACCTAGTCAAGTTATAATAAAGAAGGATCCTGTCTAAAACAGGCATTTTGCTCGACAAAAAATAAAAAAACTTTTTTCCCGGATTACTCCTGACTAAAACCAGCCCGGCGATAATAAACCCTGCCAGCGCCGCTAAAGACAAGAATAAATTTTTTTCCAGAAATAAACTGGCTCTCAAAAAAAGCCGGGTAATCATCGGCAGTTCAACATCCATAGTCAAAAAAACCTTACTTAACCGGGGAAGGACAAAGGTGATCATCAGCACTCCGACCGAACCCATCAGACAAATAATAACCAGCGGGTAAATCAGAGCGCTGATTATTTTTTTCCGAAGTTCGTCTTCTTGTTTAAACTGCTGAGCCAAATAACTGAAAGACTTGTCTAAAGTTCCGGAAAGCTCCCCCGTCTTGATCATGGAAAGAAAAATATCACCGAAAAAGTTGGAATACTTTGAAAAACTTAAAAAGAGCGATTGTCCTTTCCTCAAAGAGAAAGAAACGTCCTGAAGAACTTTTTTGACCGTTTTATTAGCTACCCCGGTAATCAAAAGGCCAAAAGCTTCTTCAAGAGCAATCCCGGAGCTGATCATTATTGACAGGTGGCGGCAAAGGGAAACCTTTTCCTCCAAAGGGAAATTGTTGCCAAAAGGTAAAGAAAATTGCCCCAGAAATCCCTTTCTTAAATTCTTAAGAACCAGAACCTGAAAACCCTTATCTTCAAGAAGAGTTCTTGCCTCTTTTTCAGAAATCGCTTCAATGGTATCGGTAATCAGCTTCTTTTTCTTGTCAGTGGCTCGGTACCTAAAAGTAGGCATACTTACTTTTAAGAATAGCACAAGACAGTCCGGTCGGTATACCGTCGTTCGAGATTGGCAAATTAGGGAACGGCCAACGGGGGACAGCCGATAAAATTAAAAGTGAAAAATCATAAATAAATTGGCAACAAGTAACAGGTAACTGGTACAGTCCACCCCCGGGGTGGGCTTTGACTCCCCGGGGGTGGGTTGCGCTGGTAACAGGTAAATAAAAACTCAAAGCTCAAAGCTCAAAGCTCAAAACTGCAGCTCAAAGGTAAAAAGTTCAAAATCATAAATAGATTGGTAACAGGTAACGAGTAACAAGTAACAAGTAACAAGTAAATAAAAGCTCAAAGGTAAAAGCTGAATAACAAGAAATTCAGATACTTGAGGCTAAGTTTTCGATTCTTGATTTTCGATTCTTAATACTTAATTCTTAATTCTTAAATCATAAATGTTAAATATCAGTTGTCCTGTTTAACTGTTTCTCCGATCTGGTAAAATAAAAAATATGATTTTGTCGGAAAAGTTGCTCCCCTTTACCAGGAAAGGCAGATTTTTGATGTTGGCTTTGGACCATCGGGAGAGCTTCGAAAGACTTTCCGGGTTTAAGAATCCGTCTAAAAAGGAGAAAAAAGGACTGGTCTTGTTTAAAAAAAATATTATTGATGCTTTGTCCACTTGCTTTAGCGGCCTTTTAATTGATCTTGAGTACGGGCTGCCCGCTTATAAAGATTTAGCTGGTAAAAAACCATTTTTACTTCCGGCGGAGGAAAGCGGTTTTAAAGGCAGTCGTAAAGAGAGGTCTAATATAATAAGTTTGAGGCCGAGCGAGATTAAGAAGAGAGGTGCTTTTGGTGTTAAGCTTTTGCTATATTTTAATCCTCACTCAAAAACGGCCGAGCGCCAGATTAAATTGGCCAAAGACGTTTCCGAGCAGAGCTTAGAGGCGGGCTTGCCTTTGTTTTTAGAAATTGTTGCTTATGATGCTTACGGCAACATTTCGAAAAAGTTTGACCTGATTCACTCTTCGCT
>CAZWLF010000063.1:0-5469 GCA_964634805.1 uncultured Gammaproteobacteria bacterium | reverse complement strand
AATTTGGTCATTTAATCATTTGGTCATTTACCCATTTAATATTAGAGCGATCCGCCTGGTGAAGGCGCTGACTGATATTTATCCTTCGAGCGGAGTCTGCGAGTCGAGAAGAGTTGATGGGGCTGGTTCTCGACAGGCTCGAACGGTAATGAGAGTTCTCGACAAGCTCGAACAGTAGAAAGGGGCTTGTTCTTGCCCGGTTCCATCTGTTAAATTCTTATTGTGATTGATAATTCTTTTTCCGGCTATTCCTATCATTCCCTTTTGGAAAAATTCCGGCTTTCCTATCTTAAACCTTTAACGATTGGTGAAAAAATAGAGATTTCCTCTCTGAAAGAGGGTTATTTGGCCATCGGGTCTCTGCTTCACTCGGGGGCTAAGTCAAAGAAAATAGATTTAGCCGCTCTCAAGTATTGTTTAGACCGCTTGCCTAAGGAGATTGAAAAAGTGAATCGGGTTTACCTTGCCGGGGATCAAAATCAATGTTTGTCAAAAGGGATCAATACCGTCTCTTGGCTGAAATTAAAAGCTAAAGCCCGCCGCCGCTGGATGTTTTTCAACCCGGAAACAGGGGAGTTGGTCTGTCTGATTTCTTCGATTTCCGATATTGACGATTTGGTCAATCTTTTAATCGCTTACCGGATAGAAAAACTCAAGCTGAAAAAAATTATTAAAGGAAGGCCGGAGCTGTTTGCCCTCAAAGAAAAATACCGCTGGCTGAAAATTGACCAGAGCGGCTGGTTGAAACTGAAAGAATCGTTAGGAGAAAATTGGCAGGAGCGGATCGGTTTAATCGCTGACCAATCGGAGCCCGATCTGAGTTTGGAATTTTTAACCGGGACGGCGCCCGATTTTTCCACTACCGCCAAGCAGTGGTGGCGGCAAATAAACAGCCGGCTTTTGCTTTTTGGTCCGGAAGAAACGCCGGTTTATTTTGTTTCTTCAAATCTGCACAGCCTGCTTAATATTGTCAGCGGTTTTATTAATCAAAGGCAAAACGAGGTTTTTGGGCATATTGAAACCAATTACCCTGATTTGCACCGGCGCTGGCTGGATGTTAAAGAAGGAAAAGATCCTTTCAGGGTTAACGACCTGCTTTATTATTTTTCCAAAACCTATTTTGAGGATTTGCCTGCCGAGTTAGAAAAGAAAAAAGCGCTGGAGGAGTTATTAGGTGTCAAACAGGCGAAACCGGCCCAAAGCAGTCTTTATTCCCAGGCCCAATTAGTTCCGGTTTCGGCGATTGCCAACTCCGTTTTTTTGGATCCGCATTTGAGAGTAGGCAATCGGCAAAAGCTGAAAGATAGCAAGGCGTTGATTTTAAATATCAATTACCCCTTGGGCATGTCCGCCTATTTTTTACTGAAAGAGATCTTGAAAAATTTTAAAAACCTGAAAGGGGTTTATATCATCGGCAAAGCGGCAATTTTAGCCGGTCAAGTTGGCGATATTCAATTGCCCAAAGTGGTTTTTGACGAGCATAGCGGCAGCACTTTCTTTATCAAAAATTCGCTCAGTGAAAACTTTCCCTTTGAAAGTCTACGGGCGGCAATTTTAAAAGACCAAAAAGCGATTTCGGTTTACGGCACTTTTTTGGAAAACAAAGAACAGATGGAAAGTTACACTTCGGCGGGCTTTAACATTATTGAAATGGAGTCCGGTCCTTACCTGACCGCGGTTGCTGAAATGATTAGCGGCGGGCGGGTGTTGGGGAATAAGGTAGTGCGTTTAGACGATTTGCCTTTTGACTTGGGTATTGCCAACTACGCTTCCGACAATCCTTTGTCAAAAGACACCTTAGGTGCCGGCTCTTTGGCTTTGCGCGGAGTGGAGTCAACCTATTTAGCTCTCTTGGCAGTGGTGCAGAGGATTGTTGAATTGGAAGAATAGCCCCCCCAGAGGTAGTAAAGGGTTTTTGTTCTTTTCGGCGCTATTGATTAGACAGGGGTTGATACACCCTTCATCTCATTGTTCAATCTTTCTCGCCACCCCTCCTTAGGGGGTTGATGACTATCAGGAGACGGCCTTCTTTTGATAAGTGCTCTTGCTTTTGCGAAAAGGTTTTTTGGGGATATCGCCCTTGTTTGTCTTTCTTTTTCTGGTCCGGCCATATTCTTTTATGTACTTAATATGTAACAGGTAGCTTAGAATATAGCTATATTTCAGCCCTTTGTCAACCGCCCTTCTGTTTGACCGCTCATTTCAACGATCGTATCAATGAGCGGTCAAGATCGAACCTTAATCAGTTGCCGGCGGGTATATCCGATCCGGGATCGGTTTTTGGTCATCATATCAAATCGGTTATTCACTCTCACCCCTTCTTGTGGTAAATTAGCAATACATATTTACTAACCAAAGGGAGGGGGTTTAAATGGCTTCACCAAAGTACGTCTACTTTTTCGGCGAAGGCAAGGCGGAAGGCAACAGAAAAATGAAATCCGCTTTGGGCGGCAAGGGCGCCAATTTAGCGGAAATGACTAATTTGGGCATTCCCGTTCCGCCCGGATTTACTATTTCGGCTGAGATTTGCCAATATTTTTACGATCACGGCCGGGAATATCCGCCTGTTTTGGAAAAACAAATTCAGTCCGCTTTAGAAAAATTAGAGAAAATAACTGGAAAAAAATTCGGCGATTCCCAAAATCCGCTTTTGGTTTCGGTCCGAAGCGGGGCGGCGGTTTCCATGCCGGGAATGATGGATACGGTTTTAAACTTAGGCTTAAACAGCAAAACTCTTAAAGGGCTAATCGGCCTTTCTGCCAACCCTCGTTTTGGCTGGGACTCTTGCCGGAGATTTATCCAAATGTTCGGCAATGTGGTTGACGGCATTGAACATGAAAAATTTGAACATATTTTGGAAAAAAAGAAAAAAGAAAAAGGAGTAAAGCAAGACACCGACCTGACGGTGGAAGACTTGAAAGAAATCGTTGCTGGTTATAAAAAACTTTATTCGATTGAGAAAAACCGGCCTTTTCCTGAAGATCCCAAAGAGCAGTTAAAACGGGCGATTGACGCTGTTTTCGGTTCCTGGAACAATCTTAGGGCGATTACTTACCGGAAAATCAATAAAATTGATGACTCAGTGGTGATTGGCACAGCAGTTAATGTTCAAGCGATGGTTTTTGGCAACTTAGGTGAAGACTCCGGTACAGGGGTCGCTTTTACCAGAAATCCATCCACCGGAGAAAAAGGTTTTTACGGCGAATATTTAATGAACGCCCAAGGGGAGGATGTGGTTGCCGGGATCAGGACGCCGAAAACGCTTTCCCAGATGAAAGACGACAACAGCAGGATTTACCAGGAGCTATCCGTGATTTTCAAAAAATTGGAGAAGCATTACCAAGAGATGCAGGATACCGAATTTACCATTGAAGACGGCAGACTTTTTCTGCTTCAAACCAGAACCGGCAAAAGAACCGCCAAAGCGGCGGTAAAAATCGCGGTTGATATGGTTTCGGAAAAATTGATTGGTCAAAAAGAAGCGATTCTAAGAGTTGATCCGGCTTCTTTGGACCAGTTGCTTCATCCGATGTTAGACCCGAAGCAAAAGGGCGGTTTTAAAGTGATTGCCAGAGGATTGCCGGCTTCTCCGGGCGCGGTTTCCGGCAAGGCGGTCTTTAAGGCCGAGGAGGCGGTGGAACAAAGCGAGGCCGGAGAAAAAGTGGTTTTAATCAGGACCGAAACTTCGCCTGAGGATATTGCTGGGATGAACGCCGCTTTGGGAATTTTAACCGCCAGAGGCGGGATGACTTCGCATGCGGCCGTGGTTGCCCGGGGAATGGGCAAGTGCTGTGTTGCCGGATGCGAAGAAATTGTTGTTTCCGAGATTGAAAAAAAGTTCCGGGTTGGCGAGGTAGTGGTCAAAGAAGGCGAGATTATCACCCTGGACGGTTCAACCGGAGAGGTTTTTTTGGGCAAAGTGCCGACAGTGGAACCGGAGCTTTCCGGCGATTTTGCCAAACTGATGAAATGGGCCGACCAATACCGCCGTTTGGGGGTAAGGACCAACGCCGATACTCCCAAAGACGCCAAAACTGCCCGCGGTTTCGGGGCGGAGGGAATCGGTCTTTGCCGGACCGAGCATATGTTTTTTGAAGAAGACCGGATTTTTGCGGTCAGACAGATGATTCTTTCCGACACGGTTGAACAAAGAGAAGAAGCTTTGGCCAAGATTTTCCCGATGCAAAAAGATGACTTCAGACAGTTGTTTGAGATTATGAAAGGCCTGCCGGTAAAAATCCGGCTTTTAGACCCTCCTTTGCACGAATTTTTGCCCAAAGAGGATAAGGATATTGTCGCTTTGGCAAAGGAGATGGCGGTTTCGGAGAAAAAGCTGAGGGAAAAAATTGAGTTTTTGCATGAGTTTAACCCGATGATGGGCCATCGCGGCTGTCGGTTGGGAATTACCTTTCCGGAAATTTATCAGATGCAGGTGAGAGCGATTATCGAAGCCGCCTGCGAGCTGAAAAAGGAAACCGGCCGGAAAGTGGTCCCTGAAATTATGATTCCTTTGGTGGGCGAGTTGAACGAGTTTAAATTTTTAAAACAGCAATTAGCGCCGGTGATCGAAACAGCGATTAAAAAAGCCGGTTTGAGATTGAAATACGAGCTGGGAACGATGATCGAAATTCCCAGGGCCGCTTTAGTGGCCGACCAGTTGGCTAAAGAAGCGGAATTTTTCTCTTTCGGCACCAATGATCTGACCCAGATGACTTTTGGTTTTTCCAGAGACGACTCGGGCAAGTTTTTAAAACCTTATTTAGAACAAAAAGTTTTAGCCGAAGATCCTTTCAGAAGCGTTGATCAGGTTGGGGTGGGCAAGTTGATGAAAATGACAGTCGAATTGGGCAGGAAAACCAGAAAAGGGATTCATATCGGCATTTGCGGCGAGCAGGGCGGCGATCCGGCGACAGTGGAATTTTGCCACAGGATCGGGTTAGATTATGTTTCCTGCTCTCCTTACCGGGTGCCGATTGCCCGTTTAGCCGCGGCTCAGGCGGCGTTAAAACAGTAGTTAGTGGGCAGTAGTTAGTATTTAGGGTTGAATATGGAAGAAAGAGCGTTGACCGAAAGACCGGTTGGCGTCCGCCGACTGTCTTCGGAAGTGGTGGTTGCGGCTGTGGTGAGAGGAGTTCCCCCTTCTTCTTGCCGTGTTCCCGGGGAACGAAATTGCGGCTATTTGGCAAGAGACGGCAGTGAACTTTGCGCCCGGTTTACCGGGAGGTGCGCGGCGGGAAAGATTGGATAGTGGGCAACCTTTTTTGGTCTGGGATCTCTTTTTGATTTCTCGCTGGTAGCACATTTTTATTCCAAGACAGCGAAGATCCCGACGTTAATGTTGGGAATGAAGTGATACCAAATGCCGTTCCGGTGCTGTCTCGGAACGGACCATTAGAGATTTACTCATTTAACCCTTTAACCCTTTAACCATTTAACCCTTTAACCCTTTAACCATTTACCATTGATCCT
>CAZWLF010000062.1:0-5473 GCA_964634805.1 uncultured Gammaproteobacteria bacterium | reverse complement strand
CAGCCGCTGTTTTAGGAAAGGAGATTAAAAGTCCAAAAGGTGTGTGACCTGTACACTCCATTGTTATTTTTATCCTGATATTCTATACTGAAAAAGTAAGTATTGCTTTCTTAAACCAAGATGAAATTTAGCTTAAGGAAAAACTGGGGAAGGTTGGTACCAGAAAAGGGCGGATTCAAACGCCAAGAATCTACTCCACCTCAGCTGGGACTTTACCAAGATCAGAAAAATATTTACTTCATCTTCCAGATTAAAAAGGCTAAGAAATCAACAGTAACAATGGCTAAAAGCCCAAACGGTCTGGACTTTGAAGCCTGCCCTTATTCGGAAGCGGTTTTTAAAAAATATTTAAAAGCTAAAGAAGAAACTCAAAAAAAGCTCAACTTCTATTTCACTCCCTTGGTTGCCAGCAGTGAAAGGATAGGACCAGCTAATTTTGCTGTCGAAGGGGTAGTAAAGAACGACGACGGTTTTTGGGTCTTTTATCACTATCAAAATCAGGACGGTGATTTTGAAGTCGGCGCCGCCTTATTCGCCAAAAACGAACCCGCCAGATTGCTCTGGCGGCTCAGTCATCCGGTCTGGAAGACAAACCCGGACTGGCGGGGCAAGGAGGTAAACTTTCTTGGTTTGGCAGTTAAGAAAAAGGCAATCTACTGCTACTGGCAAGTGGCAAAAGAAGGAACCTTCGTTGTTAATTATCCGAAGTACCGACTCGACCGATTAATAGAAATTAAAAGCAGGTCAGCCCAGCTCTTTAAACCCAAGGAAAACCCGATTCTCAGTCCTAAAAAAGAAAACAGCTGGGAAGCATTCAATACTTTCAACCCGGCCGCTGTTTACGAGTCGGACAAAGTCCATCTTCTTTACCGCGCTCAAGGCTATGATTACGTTTCTGTAGTCGGTTATGCCGTCAGC
The DNA here is from genome assembly GCA_964634805.1 of uncultured Gammaproteobacteria bacterium. Classification (GTDB taxonomy): domain Bacteria; phylum Patescibacteriota; class Microgenomatia; order UBA12405; family JAHJSD01; genus JAHJSD01. Next base: position 4,555 of record CAZWLF010000062.1, on the reverse strand, counting down.
AAAGACGGCATCCATATTGACGGCCGGCTGGACTATCCCGTTTTTATCCCGACTCAGCCATTTGAAGATTCGCGAGGTATTAGCGCCAAAGAAGTGGCTAAATTTTTTGTCTCCGGCGGCGGTTTTGGCGGCTGTGAAGACCCCAGACTAACAAAAATCGGCGGCAGAGTTTACATGACTTATGTCGCTTTCGACGGCCAGACGCCTCCTCGGATTGCCCTGACTTCAATTTCCTTGGAAAATTTTTTGAACCATAACTGGCTTTGGGAAAAGCCGGTTTTAATTTCTCCGCCAGGAGTGGTTGACAAAAGCGCCTGCATCCTGCCAGAAAAGGTTAACGGCAAGTACGCAATCTTTCACCGCGTTTTCCCAAATATTCTGATAGACTTCGTCGATGATTTGAACTTTGACGGCAAAAAATACCTCAAGGGAGAATACAATATTCCGGTTCGCTCGCCGATGTGGTGGGACAGCCGCAAAATAGGCGCCGGAGCGCCGCCGATTAAAACTGATGACGGCTGGCTTTTGATTTACGAGGGGATAGACGACAAAGATGCCAGCAAGTACAAAATCGGGGCGATGCTTTTAGATCTCGAAAACCCAACCGAAGTCTTGTACCGCTCTAATTATCCGATCTTGGAGCCGAGTGAAAAATATGAAAACGAGGGCTTCAAGGCAGGCATTGTTTATCCCTGCGGAGCAGTGATTATCAAAAAAACCCTTTTTGTCTATTACGGCGGCGCCGACTCTTACGTTTGCGTCGCTACCGCTCCCCTGGAAAAATTCTTGGAAGAACTAAAATCTTCAGGAACCCCAAAAATGGATGCCACTTTGGTCGGCAAATTACTCTGAACATGATTGAGGTAAACAGATTCCCGGAAAATCCTATCTTGGTTGCTAATCCCAAAAACAGCTGGGAAGCGGCCGCTGTTTTTAATGGCAGTGTGATTAAGGTAAACCAAGGCTACCGGATGCTTTACCGGGCAATATCGGCGCCGCAAGAATACTGGGGTCAAAAGCTTAGTCTTTCCACAATCGGGTCTGCCAGGAGCGCTAACGGAACCGACTTCGGACAGAGAAAACAATTAATAAAACCAGAATTTGATTGGGAAAAATATGGCTGCGAAGACCCCAGGGTTACCAGGGTAGACAACCAGTATTTCATTTTTTACACTGCCATTTCTGAATACCCGCCCGGACCGAGCAGTATTAAGATCGGACTGGCAATCAGCCCGGATCTCGAAACTATCCAAGAAAAACATTTAGTCACTCCTTTTAACGCCAAAGCGATGGCCTTGTTTCCTAAAAAAATCGGAGAGAAATATTTTGCTATTCTAACGGTAAATACTGATCTTCCGCCGGCAAAAATAGCCGTTGCCGCCTTTGAGAGGAAAGAAGATCTTTGGTCCGACCGGTACTGGCAGGAGTGGTATCGGAACCTGGACCAACACCAGATCCCCTTGCAACGACTTAATAGCGAGCAAGTCGAGGCCGGCGCCGTCCCATTAGAAACAGACTCGGGTTGGCTTTTAATTTACGCCCACATCCAAAACTATTATCAGGAACTGAAAAAAATCTTTGGGATCGAGGCGGTTTTACTTGATCGGAATGATCCTAAAAAAATTGTCGGGCGAACCAGGAGGCCGCTGCTAGTTCCGGAAAAGAATTACGAAACTAAAGGAATGGTCAACCAGGTTATTTTCCCCTCCGGGGCAATCGCAGAGAAAGATTGGTTAAGGATTTATTACGGCGCCGCAGATGATAAATGCGCCCTGGCTGAATGCAACTTGAACGAACTGGTTAAGGAAATGGTTGATTACAAATTCAAAGTTGCCTTTAAACTCGAAAAATACCGTCAAAACCCGATTATCACACCTGATCCGGAAAGATCCTGGCAGGAAAAGGCCGTCTTTAATCCCACTGCTGTTTATGAACAGGGAAAAGTTTATTTAATCTATCGGGCCATGTCCGAAGACAATATTTCTACCTTAGGCTGTGCCATCAGCGAAGATGGATTCAATTTCGACGAAAGGCTGGAAGAGCCAATTTATGTTCCAAGACTAAAATTTGAACAGAAAAGAAAAAAGGGGATTTTTTCCGGCTGTGAAGATCCCAGATTAACCAAAATCAAAAAGCGGTTTTATCTCCTTTATACCGCCTACGACGGGATCAGTCCGCCCAGGGTGGCTTTATCTTCAATTTCGGCAGAAGACTTTGTCAATCAAAGATGGCTCTGGTCGGCTCCGATTTTAATCTCCCCTCCGGGAATAGACGATAAAAACGCCTGTCTTTTCCCCGAAAAAATCAACGGCAAGTATGTGATTTTTCACCGTGTCGGCGGAGAAGAAATCGCTATTGACTATGTTGACAGCTTAAAATTCAACGGCGACTACTACTTGGAAAAAAAAGCGGCTATTTCTCCAAGAAAAAATGGCTGGGACAGCTCCAAAATCGGCATTGCCGGACCACCGATAAAAACTAAATCCGGCTGGCTGATTTTCTATCATGGTGTCAGCAGTATTGACCAAGAATACCGGGTTGGCTACATGATCTTAGCCCTAAAAGATCCGGCAAAAATCCTTTTCAGAACCGAATATCCGGTCTTAGAAGCAACCGAAAGCTTTGAAAGGCAGGGAGGTATGTTTGATAATGTTGTTTTTCCTTGCGGCACTATCCTGATAAACAACAGGGTTTTTGTTTATTATGGGGGGGCCGACGAAGTAATCTGTATCGCCAGCGCCGACCTCGACCAATTACTTTTTTGCGCTAAATAAACCGGGAAATGACTTTGAAAAAAATCAGAACTATCGGCATTTTTCTCCGCCCAAAAACTCCTCTTTTAAAAAAACCGTTTTTGGATTTTAAAAAAGCTCTTTCGGAAATCGGGATCAATACTTTAATAGAAAAAGAAAGCGGCAAAATGATCAGAGTGAAAGGGTTTGAAACTAAGAAATTAGCCAAACTTTGCCAGATGTTGATCTCAATCGGCGGCGACGGCACTTTCCTTGCTCTGGCCAGAGAAACCTTTCTTTCCCAAAAACCAATTTTAGGAATAAACTCCGGCAACTTAGGTTTTCTGACTGAGAACCATTTAAGAGATATTGATCGGGTAGTCGAAAGAATTTCAAAAAAAGACTACTTAATCAAGGAGAGAATGGTAATTCAGGCAACCATTGTTTCCGCTAAAAGCAAAAAAAAATTCTACGCGCTAAACGAGCTGGCGATTAAAAATAAACATATTTCTAAGCTAATCCGTCTCAACCTTTATATTGAAAACAAATATGTTAACAGCTACTGCGGCGATGGGCTAATTATCGCTACTCCAACTGGTTCAACCGCTTATAACCTCTCTGCCTCCGGACCAATTGTTTTTCCCTTTACTGACAGCTTTATCTTTACCCCAATCTGTTCTCACTCCTTTTCCCAAAGACCGCTGGTAGTACCGGCAGACTTCGGCAGTATCAAAATAAAAATCCCTCCGGATGAAGATAAGGCCCTAGTCGCTTCCGATGGCCAAAACCATTTTGAATTAAGCCAGCTGTCGTTTTTAGAAATAAAAAAAGCGCCGGTAGGAGTAAAAGTTGTCTGCCAAAAAGATTCGGATTTTTTCAAAACCTTGCGGGAAAAACTTTTTTGGGGAGAGGTCTTAAAAAGTTAAAACCAACAATGGAGTCCCGGGCAAAACCCGCGGCTGTCGCCCCGTACCATCCGGCACGGAACTCCGCGCAGAATGACGTCATCCGACGTCGTGTCAAGCCCGGAATGACGTTTAGATAAGGTTTTGAAACAAGTTCTATCTGAATTTCTTGTTCTTTAGTTTTTACCTTTGAGTTGTAGTTCTGAGCTTTTATTTACTCGTTACTCGTTACTTGTTACTTGTTACCCGCTACCAGTTCTTTATGATTTTTGATTTAGGACTTGAATTACGATTTAAGAGTTTTCGTCCCCCGTATTGTCTTGGAACAACAAAACCATTATTGATGTCAATTAAAAGGGACGATCGGACCAGTTAGTGTTATTGAGAACGACAGACCCGGAGGTTAAAGAGTCATCTGCGCAAAAGTTTTCGAATCTAATATAATAGGAGGATGCAAAAATACAGAGAAAGGGGTGTCAAGGGACCCGGTCCAACAACTACCGACTGGGAAGTAATCACCACTTACGAGATTGGGTCTTCGGGAAGAGGAGTAATGGAAACCATAGCCAACACAGGTAGCAGAGGCGTTCGCGTTTCTCATCAGGAAAACTTAGATCCAAGAGCAAACATTGACACAGGAATCAGAAGAGTGGCGGCAGTGGTCGGAATCGCAAGCATCGCCGCTTCATTGACACAGGCACCAGCCCCGAACCGAAAACAGTCGCATCAGCTATCGCCGGAGAGGTACTTTGGTACTATGGCCAGTACCGGAGAAACCGGTAACACCATTACTTCGGAAACTTCATTTTTTGTCAGCGCGCCCCAGGGTGAAATCCGCAGCAGATACCCGGGGGTGGACTATCAAGAATCGAAAACTTAGTATTTAGTATCTGAATTTCTTGTTCTTCAGCTTTTACC
>CAZWLF010000061.1:0-5486 GCA_964634805.1 uncultured Gammaproteobacteria bacterium | reverse complement strand
ATCCTGATCTCCCTTAGGGAGAGGTACCGAACCGTGCCAGATATCCCGCGCGATGCGTAACCACACCCCGGGGGTGAATCGCGAGAGCTGACAGGCCGTACCAGACGGTACGGGGCAGACAGATTATCCCCCCTGACTTAGCCTCGGGGACCAGAACGACGGAATGGGGGTTTAAGGGCAGCGCGGTGAATTAGCAACATGAAACCAAAAACAAATTTCCAAACCATAGAGAAAAAATTCCGGGTTGAATGGGAGAAACAGAACTGGTTTAAGGGGGTTGACTTTGGGCAGGACCCGCCTGCGCGTAAAGCTGCGGCGAGGCGAGGGAAAAAATATGTCTTGGTAGAGTTTCCCTATCCCTCCGGCGCCGGACTGCACATCGGCCACGCTTTTACCATGACCGGGGCCGATGTTTACGCCCGCAAAAAAAGGATGGACGGCGGCAATGTTCTTTTCCCGATGGGATGGGACGCTTTCGGTCTGCCCACGGAAAATTACGCTATTAAAACCGGTATTTCTCCCCAAAAGGCGACCAGGGACAACACCGACGCTTTCCGCCGGGAAATGAAAGAGATGGCCTTTTCTTTTGATTGGGACCGGGAGATCAATTCAACTGATCCTAAATACTACAAATGGACTCAATGGATCTTTATCCAGCTGTTTAAACACGGCTTGGCCTACAAAGAAGAAAAACCAATCAACTGGTGTCCCTCCTGCAAGACCGGCTTGGCCAACGAAGAAGTGGTTGACGGCAAATGCGAAAGATGCGGCGCTCAGGCCGGTAAAAAGAACTTGAGCCAATGGATCGTTAAAATCACCGATTACGCCGACCGGCTGATTGACGGATTGGAAAAAACTGATTTTATCGAAAAAGTAAAAGCGGCGCAAATTAACTGGATTGATCGTAAAGAATGGATTGATATCACTTACCGGATAGACGGAACTGACGAAGAGATTGTTGTTGCCACTACCCGGCCGGATACAAACTTCGGCGCCACTTTTGTAGTCGTTGCCCCCGAGTATCCTTTGATAACAAAAATTCTAAATCCGAAATCCGAAATCCGAAAAAAAATTGAATTTTCAAATTCCAAAATTGAAGAAATTAAGAAATATGTTGAGGCAACCAAAAAGAAGTCGGAGCTGGAAAGACAGCAGGAGGTTGGCGAAACCAAGAAAACCGGAGTTTTTACCAGTCTTTACGCCATCAACCAGCTAACGGGCAAGAAAATGCCAATCTGGATTACCGACTTTGTTTTAATGACTGTTGGCACCGGGGCGGTAGTCGGCGTTCCGGGCCATGATCTGCGCGACTTTGATTTTGCCAAAACCTTCAACTTGCCTGTTGTCAGAGTGGTAACCGGAAAGAACGGTGAAACCTCGCCGATAACCAAAAGAGAACAGGTTCAGGAGGAAGAGGGAAAAATGGTCAACTCCGGATTCTTAAACGGGATGGAAATTGATGACGCGATCAAAGCGATAATGGATTATCTTGAAGAAGAAGGCTGGGGAAAAAGGTCGATCAGATATCATCTGCGCGACTGGATTTTCTCCCGCCAGCATTATTGGGGGGAACCGATACCGATGGTGTTTTGCCAGCGGTGTGCTGATAAGGGAATTAGCTATTTTAAAACTCAAAAGTCAAAACTCAAAAGTCAAAATTACAGCTCAAAAGTTAAAAGTTTTGAAATTAGTCAGGAAGTAAAGGAAAAAACAATAGGTTGGTTTTTGGTAGAGGACAAAGATTTGCCGGTTGAATTGCCCGAGGTGGAAAGGTATCAGCCGACCGATACCGGCGAATCGCCTTTGGCGGCAATGACCGGTTGGGTCAAAACCACTTGTCCCCATTGCGGCGGTCCGGCAGTCAGAGAGACTGACACCATGCCTAATTGGGCCGGATCGGATTGGTACTTCTTATCTTATCTGATTGCAGATAAGATAAAAACTCAAAACTCAAAACTCAAAAGTCAAAGCTACAACTCAAAGGTTAAAACTAAATCTGAAATTTTAAATCTGAAATGTAAAAATGCAGGAGATATTTTCAGCGAAAATATTGAACTGCTTCGTTATTGGCTTCCGGTTGATATTTACATCGGCGGCGACGAGCATAACACTTTGCACCTTTTGTACTCCCGGTTTATCTACCAATTTTTGTGGGATATCGGTGTTTTGCCAAAAGACTCCCCCGAGCCTTATTACCGCCGGATTTCCCATGGCGTTATTTTGGGCCCGGACGGACAAAGGATGAGCAAATCCAGAGGCAATGTGATTGTTCCCGGTAAAATCTGCGCTAAATACGGGGTAGATACGGTTAGAACCTATATGATGTTTATGGGACCGTTTGAGGCGACCATGATTTGGAACGATAACGCCTTGAAAGGAGTGGAAAGATTTTTAAATAAGTTTAGAAATCTAATTGTTGGAAACTCGAAACTCGAAACTCGAAACTCGAAACTTGCCTCGCGGCAAGGCGGGCAGATTCAAAATTCGAATGATCAAAATCTTAATCAGGTTAAGGCGGCAATTAACCAGCTGGTTAAGAAAGTAACCGAGGATATTGATACTTTCCGGTTTAACACCGCCATTGCCGCCATGATGGAAGCAGTAAATAGTTTGACAGTCTTCCTCGGAGGCGGCCGGATGGACTCCTCCGAGGCGGACGACGAAGATAAGAAGATTTTGATCCGATTGGTCGCTCCGTTCGCGCCTTATTTAGCCGAAGAATTGTGGCAGGATTTGGGGGAAAAAGGGAGTGTTCATGCTTCGAAATGGCCCCAGGCGGAGCTGGAGTTTTTAATCGAGGACGAGGTTGAAATTGTAGTTCAGGTGAACGGAAAGTTAAGGTCAAGAATAAAAATTCCAAATCCCAAAATCCAAATTCCCAACAAATTTCAAATTTCAAATTTCAAAATTCAAAAGGAGGTTGAAGAGAAGGCCAAAAAGGATCCGAAGGCGGCCGGTTATTTGGCAGGCAAAAAAATTATTAAAACAATCTATGTTCCCGGAAAGTTAGTTAATTTTGTGGTAAAATAAAGGATATGTTTAATAGACTTCTCGATATTGGATCAAAGTCTGTTTTGGCAGGTAAATTAGAACCTGGTGATGTGGTGGTTCAAGGAGACCAAAAACGCGGCTTTACACTATTAAGAGTGACAAGGAAAGGGCCGGATGGAAGGCCGTATCTCGGGGTATATACTGGCCCGATCAGCCCTTCTTCCCCGGCAAGAAGGGCTTCTGGCTTTGTTGCTGGGGTTGTCAAGGCTTTGGATTGGCTTGGGAGGCCTGTATCAGATGGTTGTCCGGGAGGGAGAAGTAGAGGAAGCTAAACAGATGCTAAGTGGCGGGATATTTAGAGAATAAAGAGATTGTCAAAGTAATTTGAACCAGTTTCAAAACTACCTATTGTCGTCATCTTGAACTTGCCTGCCCCGTACCGAATGGTACTGGGGATTCAGAATCCGTACAGATTCCGGGTCAAGCCCGGAATGACAGAAAGAACCCCGGGTCACGACAGTCGTCCGACGTTGCATGGCGATAGCCATGCGGCATTGTGTTAAACCCGAAATGACCGTGAGATAAGGTTTTGAAACAAGTTCTTTATGTTCCCGGAAAGTTAGTTAATTTTGTGATCAGATAAAATGTCCGGACGAAATTCTGAAAAGCCTATTCTCGTTTGTAATCGGTACGCTAAACTGGCTATCCGAGCTGTTGAATTAGGAGCGGCAGGATAGGTCTGGGTTTTGGGTTCTTTGAGAACAGATGCGGCTTACCATGGCAGTGTTGGCCACACAGACGGCCTCGCGACTCACGTAGTCACTCTTTATCAGGGAAGAGTATTTTCTGTTGAACCTTTACCTCGTGCTTCTTCTGTCAGGATTTCTCCCAGAGGCAGGTAACTTTGCCGAGGAAACGGAAAACAGTCCGTCAGTCTGCTTATAGTTTTTTCCGTTGATTTGGTGAATTGGCCGTTTTTTGATACAATAAAGGTATGAAGTGGGAAAGAGTCCCCCCAAAACAAAGAGCCCTTTTAATGCAAGAGGTAGGTCTCGTCCTCCGTGGCTATCGTAGTGTGGCCGGACAAGCGCGAACCGTATCCCGAGTCTGCGATTTTGGCGTGAGGGTCGGAATCACTGGTAGAGAGAACCCTTGGGTTGCTCCGGTTGCCCTTCCTCTGGCAAGAGTGATAAGAGACCTGGCTCCTTTTGCGGCGGGGGGCATACGTAGACGGAGAGCCGATTTAGATAAGAGAAATGCTGGTCTTAAGGAAATCCTCTCCGGCATTCAATTTAATGATTGACTAATTAGGAAACTAGGGACGGAGGCAGGATCATTAGATCCTCTCGGGAAGTAATGCCGCATCTTTTTAAAACTGCTGTGATAAATCTCTAAATTTTTAAATCTTTGAGCTTGATACTAACTACTAGCTACTAGTTAAGTAGACACCCCTCTGGGGTGGGTTAGGTTGACACATAGGCAATTTTGGTTTGTCTTTAAATAATGGCCTATCGCAAGGAGGTGTTTTCTATTGGACAGTATTGTCGTTTGTATAATCGTGGCATTGCTAAGCAGCTAATTTTCTTTTCCTGAAAGGATTATCAAAGAGCGATAGATTTGATTGTTTATTATTCTTACCGCAGTCTGTCTTTAAGGGTCGCCGGCAGAAAGGTTGTTTGAACCAATTAAGGCGCTCTTCTTGACAACCCTTTTTGGTTAGTTTATCTTCTACAGAAGGGTTTCTAATTGGGTCAAAATTCAAAAACAGAAATCGTACTTCGACTTGATCCTGAACTTCAGCGGCGCTACCAGTATTTAGAAATACCAATAGGTTCCAGAGCCAACGGTTCCGGCCCGATTTTGACTTGCCGTTGCCGGGAAACGGCTGTGCGGGCAGGGCGGAATCCGGGGCCTCAGTCAACTTTTTGTTTAGGCGGTAGAGGCAGGTTGAATGGCGGGGGAGCGATTATCGGTTTTGAGAATAATCGCTCACCAGCGGTTTCCTGCGAAAATTGTTCCGAGTGGAAGAGATGGGAAGTGAAGGCGTAGAATTTATTTAACCCTTTAACCCTTTAACCCTTTAACCCTTTAACCCTTTAACCCTTTAACCGTTTAACAACCTGCCTGCCCACTACGGGCGGGCAAGCCGGTATAACAATTTAGCAATATGACAATACAGCAATATTTCAGGATTGAAAGGAGGCGAAAGATGGCGCAATTTTGTGAAATTTGTCTTGGTTGCAAGGGTTGCGGCGGCTATGTTTGGGCCAAAGCCGCCCGGCCGTACGCTAATCCCGGAGCAAGGGCTTTGATTAGGCGCGCTGAACGGGAGGGCCGGAGTTAAGCAGTCAGATAAAAGGCTTCTTTTGGCAATTACCACCCTCTCACTCCTATAGTAAGTCAATATTCAGTGTCGATCGACACTGAATAAAACAGCCAAATATTTCCGGCATTGCTCCATTTTTTGGAACAAGGATCTATGTTTCTTTTCTGGT
>CAZWLF010000060.1:0-5511 GCA_964634805.1 uncultured Gammaproteobacteria bacterium | reverse complement strand
CAGCCGCTGTTTTAGGAAAGGAGATTAAAAGTCCAAAAGGTGTGTGACCTGTACAAAAGTTGATTTTTTGCCGAATTTAGAGTTATAATGTGGTGTTTTTAGTTTAAGCGGTTTTAGGCAATGTCACCGATCGAAATAACAAGGGGGGGCGGCAAAAAATCATCTTTTGTTCGTTTGGAAGAAGGCGCAACGGAGAGCGGAACGCTTCCCCCCGAGATTAAAAAAGTCACGCGCGAAGGACCGGCAATGATAATAGAACTCGGGAACCTTAGCAGGCTCCCGGCAGGGACAACCGTGTTCCTTACAGGAAAAGGGGGTATGAGGGGCGCAATCGAACTTGGTCCCGGTGGTACTATCCAGACCATTGCTTTCTGGGGTCGAGGAGAGACTTCTGTCACAATACCCGAGAAACCAAGAAGGGGAGAAGGGACAAGATGGACTAGAATCACTTCTCGGCAAGGGTCTTGACCTCTCAAAACAAATTTCTATTCTAAGGATAGAACCTCTATAGGCCAAACTTGCCGAATTGGCCGCGGCCGAAGGATAATCAGACAGAACATTGGCTTAAAAACTTTCAAAAGCCAGTTTCGGAAATCGAAAAATCCGCTTAAGCAGTCACTCCTGACCGCGCCCCGGTCACCCGTTTAAAACCGCGCCGCTGGCTTTGAGAAAATTAACCAGCATCTTTTGTTTTTCCTTCAAAATCTGTTCATTGTCCGCCTCTATGTTCAACCTGACCAACTGCTCTGTTCCGGAAGGCCGCAAGTTAAACCACCAATCTTCAAACCAAATCGAAATTCCGTCTAAATAGTCAACTGATTTGGCCTCTTTAACAAACTCCTGGCCAACCACCTTAACCACCTTGTCTTTGTCTTTAACCTTAAAACTAAACTCGCCGCTCTGAGGGTAAATATCACATAAATCGCAAATATCAGAAGCTGTTTTAGCCGACCGGGAAACAATCTGAGCAAAAACCAAAAGCGCGGCAATACCGGAATCGGCATTAAAAAGGCTGGGAAAATAGAAATGATAAGAATGCTCTCCGGCAAAAATCAGCTTTTTCTCCCTTATCGCCTGCTTGATCAAAGCATGACCCACTTTAATCCGGACCGGGACACCGCCGGCGCCCTTTATCGCCTTGGGCACAACCCGGCCGCAGATGGCGTTGAAGCCAACCGCTCCGCCGGGATTCCTGGCTAAAAAGTACTCGGCAAAAATAGCGGTCATTGCCGAACCTGAGATGATCCGGCCCTGGTCGTCCACGATTGCCATCCGGTCGCCGTCGTAGTCAAAACTGGCGCCAAAATCTGCCTTACGATTGACCACCTCCTCTTCCAGCTCCTTCAAAGTTCCCGGAATTAAGGGGTTGGCCGCGTGGTCGGCAAAATTATCTCCCGGTTTAAAATTCATTTTTACTATCTCCAAAGGCAACTCTCTGACAACCCTGGGAAGAACCCGAGCCGCCACCCCGTTACCGGCGTCAACGACAATTTTTAATGGCTTAATCCCGTTTCTCCCTACCAGGGAAAAAATCGCTTCCTTGTATTCAGGAATCGGATCTTTTTTTAGCTCCTTGCCTCCGTTGGAAACGGAAACTTCTTTTTTGGAAAAGACAAAATCCTTTATCTTTTGACCCTGTTCTGAATCAAAAACAATTGTCCCGCCAGGCAAAGTACATTTCAAACCGTTATACTTGAGGGGATTATGAGAAGCGGTAATCATAATGTTTAAACCCTGCTGCCATTTGCCGGCAATAAAATAGGAAATGTCGGTGGTGATTTCGCCTAAATCCCAAATCTCAACCCCTAAAGAGGTAAATTTTTGACTTAAGACTTTAAAAATCTTTGGAGAAGACGGGCGCAAATCCCTGCCAACAACTACTCTTTTAGGTTTAAAAATGGCCGTCAGCGCCTCGACCACTCTCTCTACCCCTTTTTCGTCCCAATCTTCACCCCAAACACCGCGGATATCATTGGTTTTGAAAATCTTTTCGGAGAGCATAAAAAGATTATAACCCAAATAAAAGCTGAAAGCGAAAAGCGTAAAGCCAGTCGTAATTCGTAATCGGTAAGCAGTAAGCAGTAAGCATTAAACAATCACGAGTAGGGATAAAATATTAATAATAACTGTGGAAAATACGACTTGTTCATCATTAACTCAAGAAGAACTTGTAAAAACGAAGTGCCCTTGCATAAATGAAGTTAACGTATTTCAGGAACAGTAAAATTTAAGACAAAGAGGTTCCCTGCTTAATTTAATAGCCCCTGCTTTTTAGGCTCGGATTGGGAAAGTTACCTATCTGTAAGTTTTTATTCAAGAAATTTAAAGGTAGACAAGATTTGATCTTCGATTAGAGGCTCTTTTCCGGATTTGAATAGGTGGTATTTATAGCCATTATTTACTAGTTCAATATATGTACCCTGATCAATCTTGTACTGCAACGCGGACTGATTATTTAATTGGAAATAGGTAATATCGTGAATGCGCGGATCTTGAGTTATTAATGACTTTTCAATTTGCTCAAGCGTTTTGTCAGTTTTATCAACACTGATTTGAAGTAATAGATCGTAAGTAGTTTTAAACCAAAGGATATCTGTTGTGGCAGGGTTTTTTTCTTCTTCAGTTTCATCTCCCGAAAGCGCTTCTTTACCCCAAACAGCCATAATATCTTTTGGGTGTTTAAGAGAATAGTGATATTTGGTGTTTGAATAGGTTAACCAATCTTCTGTTGAACTTATTACTCTATCCTCTACTCTCGTTCCAAATTCATAGGTTTTAATAATCTGATTAGCCAGTTGTTCAATTTCTTCATATATTTTAGGTTCTTCGTTTCCGATAATTTGAGTATCTGCTTCAATAGTTAGCATTACCAACCTATAGCCATGAAAAGTTAAATATTTCTTCTCAAAAATTCCTTCTCCGCTCATTATCGCATGAGAATAAACTCCATAGTCACCGATAACCTGATATTGGGCAGTTTTATCATACTCGCCTAGTTCTTCTTTAACTTCTGATAGCCATGTTTCATATTTAGCAGAGTCCTCCGTTAAATCTATATAGATATTGATCCGTTGGTTGATTGCGGTGAATTGGTGATCTCCTTTTTTCTGTAATTGATAGTCTGGAGGGTACTTGAATTCAAGTCCATTAATTGAAGCCTTGATCCAATCTTCTGTCGATTCTAAAACTTGAAGTGTTGGCTGAGTTTTTAGTGTCTGATTTCTAGATTGAAGGTTTTTGTTGAAAAATCCATACAGGAAAATAATCAAGAAAAGCATGGACCATATTATTAGTACATTTCTAAGAGCTTTTTCGCCCGAAAGGATCTGAGGCTTTTTAATTGCTTTCAAGACTAGTTTCATTATTAGCCATGCAATTAAAGACAATGGGATTAAAATAACATTAATAAAAAGACTCGCAATGATGATTTCCACAATTGAAGAAAGTTTTCCTTGATTAACAAGGTCATTTCTAATTCCAATAATTAGTTGTCCGCAAATCCATAGGCCAACCCACAATAATAGGGGTTTATCAATTATGCTTTTCTTTTTTGGATTAGTTTTCCCTGGAGATAAAGGTGGAGAATCAGAAGGTAGGTTTTGGTTTTGGACTGATGGTTTATCCATGAGTGTATGCTGAATAGATTTTTTTCTTGTGATTTAACTATAACTTAAAGTTCTAACAAATTTAACAATCATAATTTCTGTGAACCATTCGATTAAAAAAGAAATGCCGCCAAGGCGGTTTGGTTGATTTGCTTTATTGTTATTCTTTCTTGACTGGGCAAAGATTCTATTTCTTTAGGTTTGGCCATAATTAAGCGGAGTATAACATAAGTTTTCCGTTTTATTTTTGGGAATTTGAACGTGGAGAGTATAGGCTTCCCCGCCGATGGCGGGGTAAAGTTGGCCTTCGGCAAGCAGTATAATTTGGGTTATAATAACTAATATGAGAAATCAATCGGCAGAAACCCCGGCAGTGATAAACCAAAATCCGCCAGAGTAATTTAAATGGACTCGCAGAAGAAGCAGAGAGAGTGGGAATTCAAATTCGGGTTGAGGGCTAACCATCACCAAGCGGGAGGGAAAAGAAAGAGAGCCGGACCCGGAAGAATTTTCATTGTGGCTCAGTCAAAAATTGGTGAATAAGTACCAAGAATTATGATTTAGGATTTATGAATTAAGAAATTGAAGGGCAATTGGCTGTGTTACAATCTTCTTCATGCCCAACCTAACCCCCGACCTCTCATCTAATATTATCAATACCGTTTACGCCATCTTTATCCATAACTACATTTTATTCGCCTATTTGATTGGTTTGGTAGTTTCCACCCTGGCTGCCTTAAAAAAACCCAGCCGCCGGGCTCTGCTTTTTATCTTGGGCTTTGCCATTTTGGCTTTCAGTTTTGAATATGATAAGCACATTATTGAGGGGCTGAGGGAGCAAACCTTGCGGTCGCTGATTACTGTTAACCCTCACTATACTGCCCAAAAATGGGTAAACCTAATTATCGGCGAAGTTTTACCAATCCTCTTTTATATCTCCGGCTGGATCTTTATTTATCTGGGGATTGTCGCTGGCAAAAGGGAGAAAGATTTATGATTTACGATTTATGAATCGTGAGTTTCCAATCTTTGAACATTGGAAATTTTCCCGAAGGAGTTCCTCGCTTTACAAGGGTAATCAATTCTCGGTTGCAAATTCTCAACTTTTAACTAAACTATTAACTCTTAATTATTAACTCTTCAGTCTCCTTTCCCTTACTGCTTACCACCTTCTCCAAACTGAACTCTTCTTTATTTGCCCCAGGAATGATCTTGACCTTATCCCCTAATTTTATTTCTCCCTTCAAAATCGCCTGGCTTAGCAAATCACGCTGTCAGCTACCGCTTTATTCCAGGATAGCGAAAATTCCGACGTTAATACCGAGGATAAGCGGTGCCAAATGACATTCCGGCGCAACCTCGGAACGGACCATTAGAGATTTACTCATTTACCATTTATCCTTAAGCATTGGGCGTTAGGAATTAGGCATTAGGGAAACCGGCTTTCTTATCTTTCGAGCCAGTCCGCCCCGGAAGCGCTGGCTGGTATTTATCCTTCGAGCAGAGTCTGCGAGTCGAGAAGGATTTATCCAAAGTCGGTTCTCGACAGGCTCGAACGATAAAGCTTTTTATTCTTCGAGCGAAGCATAGCGGAGTCGAGAAGAATTGGTGGAGTTAGTTCTCGACAAGCCTTTGTGGTCCTGAGCCTGTCGAGGGGCTCGAACAGTAAAGAGGTTTATTCTTCGAGCGAAGCGCAACGGAGTCGAGAAGAATTGGTGGAACAGTAAACACGAGAAGGATAGTTCTTGCAAACCTTTGATCCCGAGCGGTTTGATACGGCCACCGTTGAACTTGTCGGGGAGTTTATACCCTGAGCTTGGGTGAAAACCACCCCCGGGGTGTCTGAAGATTTTCACCCCGGGAACTCATTACAAAACTCCTGCCAAAAGTTGAAATTAGCTTGAAT
>CAZWLF010000059.1:0-5521 GCA_964634805.1 uncultured Gammaproteobacteria bacterium | reverse complement strand
TACCACTGCGGCAAATAATTCTTAACATTCTCCAGCGTAATCGTTATCTTTTCGCGGCCGCCCTCGACAATCTCCATTGCCGCCTTACGGCAAATTGCCTCAATGGTTCGGTTTAAAGTTCTTACCCCGGCGTCGTAACCAAGCGGTCTGACAATTTGCTGCCAGCATTTTTCGTCTATCGCTAACTCTCCCGACTTAAGGCCGCTTTTCTCAACCGCCCTAGGCAAAAGATAGCTGCGGCCAATTGTCAACTTTTCCTCGTCAGAATAGGAAGGCATCTGCATCACCTCTAACCGGTCTAAGACCGCGGTGGCAATCCGCCGAGTGTTATTGCCGGTAGCGATAAAAACCGCCTTGGAAAGATCGAAGGGGTAACCAATATAATGATCGGTAAAACGGCTGTTCTGCTCCGGATCAAGCAATTCGACCAAAACGCCCATGATCGTTTGCAAGGCATCATCGGCAACCCGGTCAATTTCATCCAAAAGAATCACCGGATTGTTAGTCCCCGCCTGTCTTAAACCTTTAATCAACTGGCCGGGATCGGCTTCAGTGTGAAGCCGAGACTGGCCTCTTAAGTAAAGCGGGTCGCCCAAACCTCCGAAAGGGATTCTGATAAATTTTCTTCCTAAGGCATCAGCAATAGATTTAGCAATCGTCGTTTTTCCGGTTCCAACCAGACCAATAAAACACAAAACCGGTGCCTGAATTAATTCCATTCCCCGTTGCTCCTGTAAAATCATCACCGAAAGATATTCCAAAATTCTTTGCTTAAGCTGGTTTAGGCCATAATGGCTTTTGTCCAAAACCTCCCGGGCGTGGTCCAAACTTAAGATATCATCGCTCTTTTTAGACCAGGGCAGAGAAATAATCCAATCGTTCCATTCGGAAAGTCTCCGCAATCCCTGCCAGAACCAATCAGTTCCCTGGCTTAACTTTAACCTCTCTACTTCTTCAGCCGCAGTTTCTTTAAGATCTTCCGGTAAACCAGCGCTATTTATCTTTTCGATCAATTTCAGCAATTGATCTTTTTGGCCCTGATCGCTCGAAGTTTTTTTAACCATAACTTAACCATTCTACCCCGAAAGGAAGAGAGATTCAACCCAAGAAAGAATTTGGTCAAAACCTTTTCTGGTAACGCCGGTTCGGCTTACGGGAGTCAAAATCGTTAAACTTAGGAGGATGGAAATCGTCCGGCCGGGCAGTACCCTCTATCTTAGGAGAAAGCAAGGTAAGGTCGTACCTTCCCTGATTATCAATTTTATCCAATCTCACTTCAACTTCCTGACCCAGCTTTAAAACCTCCTGAGCATCCTTGATAAAGCCTGTTCCCATCCTGGAGACATGGACTAAACCCTCCCTGCCGGGCAAAAACTCAACAAAAGCGCCAAAAGACTCAAGTCTTTTAACTGTACCCTTAAAAACTTCCCCCGGTTCAACCTTACGGGTTTGCCCCTCTATCTGGTCAACCAGTTTATCTAAAAGCAGCTGATCGTTCCCGGCTACAGTGACCAAACCATCATCATTAACGTCAATACTGCAGCTGCTTTCTTCCATCAGCCTCCTAATATTTTTACCCCCAGGTCCAATCAAGGAACCAATCGTGTCCACCGGGATCTTAGTGGTGGCAACTTTAGGAGCATATTGGGAAATGTTTTTTCTCGGCTCGCTAATTACCATGGCCATTTTTTCCAAAATCTCCAACCTCGCCTTTTTGGCTCGGTCAATCGCTTCTTTAACCAAAGCTAAAGGCAAACCATCGTTTTTGATATCAACCTGAACCGCGGTAATCCCTTTTTTGGTTCCGGTTACCTTAAAATCCATTTCTCCGTTAAAATCCTCTACCCCCCTCATATCAGTGAGTAAAACGCATTTTTCACCTTTAGTTACCAAACCAATGGCAATCCCGGCGACCGGATCGGAAATCGGCACCCCGGCATCCATCAAAGAAAGAGATGAACCGCAAGTACTGGCCATGGAAGTTGATCCGTCAGAAGAAAGCACTTCTGAAACCAGGCGAATCGCGTAAGGGAAAACCTCTTCTGAAGGGATCACCGGCATTAACGCTTTCTCCGCTAAGGCTCCGTGGCCAATTTCCCTTCGGCCGGGATAACCAAAACGGCCGGTTTCGCCAACCGAAAAAGGCGGCATCGAATAATGGTGCATGTATCTTTTGGTTTCTTCCCCTTCCATGTTCTCAATCAATTGCTTCAGTGAAGGTTCGCCCAAGGTAGCGATTGTTAAAGCCTGAGTGTCCCCTCTTTGAAAAAGAGCTGAACCATGAGTCCTCGGTAAAACACCAATTTCAATTGTTAAATCTCTAACTTGGTCTACCTTTCTGCCATCCGGTCTTTGGCCCTTAAACAATCGTTCCTTAATCTCATCTTTAAGAATTTTGCTGAGCGTATCTTTAATCAAGCTGCCGTTAATTCCGTCGGTTTCACTTCTTAGAACTTCAGCATAATCAGCCACCGCGTCAAAATAACTTTCTTCACTCCGGTAAAGAAGGTCAACCAGGTCTTTCGCTTTCCTGCCGGCTAATTTTTTAATTTTTTCAACCGCTTCCCTTTCCGGCAAGGCAAACTTCATTTTTGTTTTGCCCACTTCCTTGGCAAACTGGTCAAGAAATTCCAAAAGCCGATTCGCCTCGGGCTGAGCAAAATCTATTGCTCCAAAAAACTTATCTTCAGGCACCTGGTTGGCCCCACCCTCGATCATGACCACACCTTTCTCATTAAAGCTCAAGATCAAATCCAAGTCCGAATTTTCCGCCTGGCCATTGGTAGGATTAATTACATAGCCATCATTGGAAAGAGCCACTTTAACCGCAGCCACCGGTCCGGTCCAAGGAATATCAGAGATATGGACCACTGCCGAAGCGGCAATGGCGGAAACCAGTTCCGGATCGTTTTCCCCGTCAACCGAAAGGACGGTCAAAACCACTTGGGTGTCGTCACGAAAGCTTTCTGGAAAGAATGGACGAATTTGCCGATCAATCATCCGGCCGACCAAAACAGCGTCGTCGGAAGCGCGGCCCTCCCTTTTGACCCAGCGGCTGCCTTTGATTCTGCCGCCGGCATAAAGTTTTTCTACATATTCAACCTGGAGAGGGAAATAATCTAAATCATCCCGGCGTCCGGCAGAAACTATCGTTGCCAAAACAACGGTTTCCCCATAGCGAACTAAGACAGACGCGTTGGCGCGCAAAGCTAATCCTGCCATTTCTAAAACCAGTTCTCTTCCTCCTAGAAGGATACTCTTGCTTATTTTTTCCGCCATTACTTTTTCAATTTAAGGGCTTTAACCAGAGCTTGGTAGCGGTCCTCGTTATGAGAAGACAGGCTGCGAAGCAATCTCCTTCTCTTAGCCACCTTAGTTAACAAGGCTCTTTTGGCCGGAGCGTCATGCTTATGCTCTCCCAAATGTTCCTGTAAATGTTTAACCTCCGAAATTAAAAGTGCCACCTGGATCTCAGGAGAACCGGTGTCCCCTTCCGCCTGGGCAAACTTTTTAATTATTTTCGTTTTTTCGTCCTTCGGTAAAGGCATCTGAAAGTTTATTATACCAAAAATATCGGGTACTGAAAACAATACCCGATTGAAAAGTCGATCGCAAGGATTATATCACACTTTCGGAGTAGTTGCTCCGGTGAAGATCGGAGGCTTTTGCCAATCATCTGCCGCCTTGGTTTCTTTAGTTTCTGCCTGATCAGTCTGAGGCTGGCTGGCAACAACCGGTTTTTGCTGTTGCTGTTGCTGACCCTGCCCGCCTTTTTCCCGGTCCTCTTTAATCCTTAGACAATAAGCCGCCGTCTCAAGGGCGATAGAGTCGGCTTCGCTAAAGTCGGCTGTGCCTTTCTTTAAACCAAGATAAAAGTTAAAGGCCGCTTCAGACGGAATCGCCAGGTTGGTTCTGCTTAACATACTGGCCATTGATTCGGAAAAAGTAGCCTTCTTTTCAATTAAGCTCACTTCTGCCCAAGGTTTGTTAGGTCCATCCTGAGCCAACCAAATCCACTGGCCTTTTTGAACCACCTGGTCCTCATTAGGCAAGCGGCAGCTAATCACAAAGCCTGCTCCAAAAACAGGGCCGACTCGATTTATCTGGACTTTAGAGGGGTCAATCGCGGCGGCATCTTCTTTAAACTCAACCACTAGATTCAGTTTTTCGCCCTCATCGTTTGAAGAAACTTTTTCAATCGCGTCTAAAGGACAATCAAAGGTCATCAGCAACTTGTTACTACTACCTTCGATCTTTTGGTTAAAGTTCTCAATCCCGACTAAAGAGCCGAAGTTTTCTCTCCTCACCACTTGAGGAGAATAAAAGACAACTTCTTTTCCTAAACCCTGAAGCATCAAGCCTAAACCGGAAGCGGCCGCAACGGCGTCAAAACTAGCGCCGTCAGCTGCCACCAGAAACCGCTCATTATTTAAAATGATACTACTTAGTTTCTGATACCGATCGTCTTTCCGCATCTCCTCGTCCATGTTTATAGGATATTATAACATCTTTCAAAACAAAGTCAACGGCCGGAGAAAAAACCGCCCCAAACTGCAAACCTTTTTCCGCCCGGTCGATCTCTTCTTTAAGGTGCCTCATCGAAGCCAAAACCGCTTCCCCGATAATTTTGTCGTCGCGAAAGAGCAGGACCTTTTTTCCTTTCTCAATTTCTCCCTCAAAAACCTTACAACCGGCAACTCTTTTCTTTCCGGCAGTAAACTCAGCGACAATTTCGGCCCTGCCCAAAATTTCTTTATTGCTTAAAGGATCAAGCTTCTCCTTTAACCTTCGTTCCACTTCTTCAAAAATCTCATAAATAATCCCGGATAAAAACGGTTTAATTCCATTCTGTTCAGCAATTTTCTTGGCGGGGATGGAAAGACCGATGTTA
Organism: uncultured Gammaproteobacteria bacterium; assembly: GCA_964634805.1. Lineage (GTDB taxonomy): Bacteria > Patescibacteriota > Microgenomatia > UBA12405 > JAHJSD01 > JAHJSD01. Next base: position 630 of record CAZWLF010000059.1, on the reverse strand, counting down.
AAACCGAAAACTTCCGCGCCGGTAGTCTGGGCCAGAAAGATGTCACTATCACCAACTTCGCCAACACCGGAATGAACCACCTCAACCTTTTCCGGCAGTCCCCCCAAAACCGCCTCTAGACTACCGGAAACATCGGCTTTAACAATCAGCTTTAAAACCGTCTCTTTTTCTTCAGAGATAGATTCAGTTTTTTCAATTTCTTTTTCAAAAGCAGCGCCGGAAACCAAAGCGCCGAAAGAAGGGACCGCCTCAAAACCTAAAACCTCCACCGGATCGCCCGGAAAAGCATTTTCCTGCCTTTTTCCCAGCCAGTCAGTCATAATTTTTACCTTAGCCGGGATGTTTTCCGCAAAAATCAAGTCTCCTGTTTTAAGAGTCCCTTCTTTTACTAAGACCGTCGCCAGCGGGCCTTTACGGCGGTCCAAAGTGGCCTCGATTACTACTGCCTTTAAATCTTTCTCCGGATGAAATTGAAGCTCCTCTAAATCGGCCACCAGCGAAACCATCTCCAAAAGCTCCTCAATTCCCTCACCTGTTTTAGCGGAAACAGGAACCACCACAATATCACCGCCATAACTTTCAGGGACAATTCCTATTTCAGCCAATTGACCTTTGACCCTCTCCGGATCA
>CAZWLF010000058.1:0-5675 GCA_964634805.1 uncultured Gammaproteobacteria bacterium | reverse complement strand
GACTGGTAATTAAAAACAATCTCTCCGGACTTAGTTTTGATTTTGACAAAAGGATGGTTAAGGCTGGCAGCGCTTATCTGATTCGGAAGCTGGCGATCGAGGCGGCTAAAAATGGGTTTTCCGGCTTGGAATGGGCCGGTGGCTTGCCGGGAACGGTCGGCGGAGCGGTCAGAGGTAATTCGGGCGCTTTCGGGGGCAAAACTTCTAACGCTGTTAAATCGGTAGATAGCCTTGAGCTCGTCTCGGGCAAACTGATTGAAAGAGATAACGCGGACTGTCTTTTTGGTTACCGGGACAGCGTTTTTAAAAACAGCGGCCGGGGCGAATTTATCTTAGAGGCAGTCCTGGAGTTAAAACTAGATGAAAAAGAGGCTGTTTTAAAATTAACCCAAGAGTATTTGGCTTACCGAAAAAAGCGCCACCCAATGGATTATCCCAGCCTGGGCTGTATGTTTAAAAATATTGCTTTTAAGGATGTTCCGGATAAATTTAAAGAGGAGTTAAGGGTTTTTTGCAAGGGTGACTCACTGATGCTGCCGACAGCCAGCCTGATTGAAAAATTAGGCTTAAAAGGGGTCAAGCAAGGTGGGGTAGAAATTTCGGAAAAACACGCCAATTTTTTTGTTAACTGCGGCGGAGGGCTTCCTGATGATGTTAAAACCTTGTTGAGGTTGGTCAAGGAAAGAGTCAGGGCGGCTTATGGAATAGAATTAGAGGAAGAGATAGAGATACTCTGAAATCATTTAGTCATTTAACATTTAAAATTTGTGATTTCGGGAGCGGTATTATTCTTCGAGTGTAATCGAGAAGAGCAAAATTTACCCCGGGGGCGTTGACGAAAGTATTATTCTTCGAGCGAAGCGCAGCGGAGTCGAGAAGAGTTGGTGGAGTTGGTTCTCGACAGGCCTTTGGTCCTGAGCCTGAGCCGAAGGATTCGAACAATAACAATTTTATCCTTCGAGCGAAGCGCGGCGGAGTCGAGAAGTTCATCTAACTTTTAACTTTTGAACTTTGGATTTGGTTTTTTTCATTTGCCTAATCTTTGCCTCAGGTATATAGTTAAAATAAGTCATGATTCAGTATTATTTAGGGCTTGTTTTGGCCTCTTTTATTTTAAACAGTATTGGTATTGTCCCGTTTATCAACCTTCTTTACTGGTTCAAGTTTACCCGCAAAAACGAAGGGGGCAAGAAGAAAAAATCCAAATTCGATCAACTGCATGACTGGAAAGCGGGTACGCCCATCGGCGGCGGCATTTTAATCATTTTTTTGGTTTCCTTGCTTTATTTAATCGTTGCCGCTATTTTAAGCTGGGAACTGAAATCCTCCTGCATTTTTCCTTTTATCGACGAGGTTCATATTATTCTGCTTACCTTTTTAAGTTTTGGCGCTTTGGGTTTGTACGACGATTGGGTTAAAATTTTTGGCAAACCGGAGAAGGGAAAAGTCGGTTTCAAATTCGGCATCTCGGCAAAAACAAAAACGATAATCCAGTGGGCCTTAGGGTTGTTAATCGGCGCTTTTTTATACTTTAATTTGAGCTTGGACTTTATTCATTTACCCTTTGTTTCCGTGGTGATCCCACTGGGATTATTTTTTATTCCCTTTGCCGCCTTTGTGATCGTCTCTTTTTCCAACGCTTTCAATATTACCGATGGATTGGACGGTTTATCCTGCGGGCTTCTTTTGATTGCTTTAGTCTCCTTTGGCATTATCGCCTCGGCCAATTTGGACCTGCCCTTGATTATCTTTTCAGCAATCTGGATCGGCGCTTTGATCGCTTTTCTTTATTTTAATATCTTTCCGGCCAGAATTTTGTTAGGAGACGCCGGAGCGCTGGCGTTTGGGGCAATGTTGGGTTTGATCGGTCTTTTGACGGGAAAGATTTTTGCCTTGGTTTTTATCGGCGGATTGTTTATCGTCGAGGTTTTTTCCAGCTTGGTGCAATTGATTTCGCTGAAATTCTTTAATAAAAAAGTTTTTCCGATGGCTCCTTTGCACCTTAGTTTTCAGCTTTTGGGCTGGCCGGAGCCAAAGATTGTGATGCGGGCTTGGCTGACCGGAGTAATCTTGGCCATTTTCGGTTTGTGGCTGGCTTTGGGGTGAAACCGGGCCTTGAGAATTTTGGGGGTAATGGATTATTATTATCTATCGTTGATTCAAAAAGAAAATTGTTTGTTAAAGTTTTAGTATCTGTTTAAAAATTTAAGAATTAAGAATAAGGAGGCGAAAGTGGAAGACAAAAATGGATCTGCTTTTATACCAAAAGATCAAGCAAATAGACTTAACCCCCTGCTTGGACAGGTTGACTCTTTGGCTAATAGAGGCGCGCTTGTTTTTTTGCAGGCCAAAGAAGGGGATCGTAAAAAGTGGACAACTGAAGCGATTGGATTGATCGAGGGAAAAGGGACTAAAGTGTTAAGACTTGACTTAAGCGGTGAAAGGACGCTCGGTGGTTTTACTACGAAGATGGTTGATAGATTACCGCCAGATCTTCGTAGCCAACTTGGTGAGTTGCCAGACTTTAGTGAGCGTAAGAGCTTTGATCCGAATCAAACGAACGCAGGAGCTCGTGTTCTTGTCCGGCTCGCCGCAGTTCTAACAGGGAACGAACAGCACGCAGTTTTGGTTTTTGAAAACCTTGATAGGGCAGAAGTGGACTTTCCAGAGAGGTTTTTCCTTGCCTTAAACACATGGAAGCCGTTGGCGGGGCCTGATTCTGTCGGCAATTCCGCGCTTGCCGAGAAGGGGACGGGAGTACTTTTAACTGCTGGCGCCAACCCGTTTAACCCTGAGTTGGAAAGAAAGATAAGAGATAAGTTTGTGTTGATAACATAAGTTGGGTCGGGACTGGTTAAGAATCCGGTAGCCGTGTTAGCTTTAGGATGGAGGCAAGAAGCAGGGATTAAGAGATAGGAATTAAGAAGAAATTTGCTTAATTCTTGAATTCTTAATTCCGGCTTCTAAATTTTTACTTTCACCGCCGGGCCCATGGTCGCTTTTAAAAACAATTTTTCAATGTTGATCGCTCCGACGGTTTTAATCAGTTCTTCGATGTTAGCGATTAGCTCTTTGTCCGGTTGATCCAATTTTCCTAATTTTAAGTGGGCCACAGGAGCCTTTTTTTCGGTTTTAATTTTAGCCCCTCCTTTTGAAAATTTGGCTACCGCCCCTTCCGGATTTTCCAGCAGGGTACCGTTTTTTGGATTGGGCATTAAACCTTTTGGTCCTAAAACCCGGGCGAAAGGGACAATTTTAGACATTATTTTCGGGCTGGCCAGAAGAATATCAAAGTTGATTTTACCCTCTTTGATCTCGGCGATTATTTTATCATCGGCAATAACTACCCTTTTCTTTTCTTCTTTTGAATAGGGGAGAGACAGTTCTCCCAAATCGCCGGCTATTTTTACTTGAAGGTGGGCCTCTAGTGTTCCGATAAACGAGCTGGTCGAGGTTTCTTTAACTAAGGCGATTGCTTTTGATAGTGAGTAAAATTGGGTGGAATCAACTTTTTTCTTGGCGGCCTGGTATTTTTTACCCCTTAACCTTGGCTCTCTTTGGACTTTTTTCTCTTTTGCCTCGGTTGCTGATTCTTTTTCATCAACTTGTTGATTCGTCTTATCTGCCTGAGGTATCTCTGCCGTCTTTTTGGCCTTGACCTGTTTTTTTTCGGCAACGATTTCCTCCGGTTTTTGTTTTTTAAAAGCCGGACGCTTTTTCTGTTCTTTAGCCTCTTCTTTTCCGACGACTTTTATTTTCTTTTTACCCATTTTTGAAATAAATCCTAAATTCTAACATCTAAATTCTAAACTCCGGCGCCATTGGGCCCGGAGATAGGCGGGTGACTAAACGGAAACAATTACCGTTCGAGCCTGTCGAGAACCGTCTTTGGATAAATCCTTCTCGACTCCGCTGCGCTTCGCTCGAAGAATAAGATTGTTACCGTTCGAGCTTGCCGGGAACCTCTTTATTGTTCGAGTCCTTCGATAGGCTCAGGATCAAAGGCTTGTCGAGAACCGAACCAGACTTGGGATAGTCCACCCCCGGGGTGTTAGGCGGATTTCACCCCGGGGGTGAATACAAAGATAACAAATTTATTGTTCGAGCCTGTCGAGAACTAACTCCACCAATCCCTCTCGACCCCGCTTCGCTCAAAGAATAAAATTATTACCGTTGATTAAATGACCAAACAATCGCAGAGCAAAATCATTCTGCGATTTCTATTCCCATGCTGGCGGCAGTGCCGATAACTGTCCTTTTAGCCGCCTCCAAGTCTTCGGTATTCAAGTCAGCCATTTTTTCCTGGGCAATTTCCGCCACTTGGGCCATGGTCAACTTACCCACTTTTTCCCGCTTTGTTTTTTCCGAACCTTTTTGCAAGCCTAATTTTTTCTTAATCAAAGCGGAAACCGGGGGCAGTTTGGTGATAAAGTCAAAACTCCTGTCTTCGTAGACAGTAACAATTACCGGTATAATATCGCCTTTTTGATTTTTGGTTTTTTCGTTGTACTGGTTGATAAAATCCATGATCGGCGCTCCGTGCTGGCCTAAGGCCGGCCCGGCCGGAGGACCGGGAGTAGCGCTTCCGGCGGGAAGATTCAGTTTGACAACCGCCTTTATTTTTTTAGCCACGGTTAAAAAATGAAATTTATAGTTTTTAATTATTAATTACTAATCAATTCTTAATTTCTAATTTTTAAACAATAAAAACTAAAAATTCATTAGGAATTAAGAACTATAAATTAAAAATTTTTAATTTTTTATATTTTCGAAACCTGCAAAAAATCGAGTTCAACCGGGGTTTCCCGGCCGAAAATCGAAACTAAAACTTTTAATTTGCCTTTTTCTTCGTCTACCGACTCAACTGTTCCCAAAAATTCCGCAAAAGGTCCGTCAGTGATTTTAACCGCTTCGCCGACGGAAAATTGGGTTTTGTATTTCGGTTTGCCTTTTTCTACCGCGGCGATAATTTTTTCTATTTCCTCGTTGAGAATCGGTGTCGGTTTATTTTCAGTTCCCAAAAACCCGGTTACTCCCGGAGTAGTTCTGATTACCAGCCAGGAGTTATCGGTTAAAATCATTTGGACTAAAATATAACCCGGGAAAATTTTTTCCTGGCTTTTGATCTTTTGCCCCTGGCGAATGCTATATTTATCTTGGATCGGGATAATCACTTCAAAAACTTCATCTTTCAGGCCCATGGTTTGAACCCTTTGCCTGAGCGCTTGAGTTACCTTGTATTCATGGCCTGAATAAGTGTGGACAATGTACCAGCTGGCGTTGGCCGGGGCTTTGCCTCCGCCGATAGGGAAGCGGTATTTCTTTTTGGTTTTTTTTGCCTTGGCCTCGAGAACCGGTTTTTTGCTGATCTTTTTGCTCATCTTAAAGTGATCAGGCTGATTAATTTAGTGAAACCAAAATCCGCGGCCCCTAAAAAGGCCCCGGAAACGATCGAAACCAATATTACCACAACCGTCAGCTGAATTAAAGTTTCCTTGTTTGGCCAGGTAATTTCTTTAATGATCTTTTTCAGATCGTTTAAGAATTCTTTTACTTTTTTCATCTCGGTATCGGTATATGATAGCACGGGCAGAGTTCAGATTAAAGTTGGGATAATCAGTGTCAAGCCAAAATAGAAATGTCCGGTTTTTTCCAAAATAGAAATGTCTTGTTTT
>CAZWLF010000057.1:0-5743 GCA_964634805.1 uncultured Gammaproteobacteria bacterium | reverse complement strand
GTTTCGATATTAGAGTTTAGAATTTTTCCATCCAGGGGTGCCGGAGTGGTCAAACGGAACGGTCTGTAAAACCGTCGGGATTTCCCTGCGTAGGTCCGAATCCTACCCCCTGGACCAATGAAGTAGGATTTCACTGCCGCAAAGCGTACCTTATGGTCACGCAGTCTGCTTTGCTCTACTGGATCACCTCCTTGACTCTATCGGAGACTTGAGCGGGTTTTGGAGGGCGGGCAACTACAGGGCAATCTTTGACTTAGATAAAAATAAAATTGTTATCTTAAGAGTTGGCCACCGGAGGGAGGTTTATCGTTAAAGGCTTGTTTTACTTATGCCTTAAAGTGGTTCCTAATTTTTCAGGAAACTCTGGAGCTTTTTTTCCGCAAGATTACCGAGTTCAAGAGCCTGCCTCTTTCGTCTAAAAGAGTAAACGTCGTTTTTGTTCCGGAGGGAAGAGCGCTTATTGTCTCTCGCGCTTTTTGCAACAGGGCTTCACTACTTTCGTCGCCTCTCTTAAAAGTCCACGAATGGGAATCGCCATTCTGAGGAGGAATGGTAACGACTATGGCAGAAGCATGGTCTGCTTGTTGATAAAAGCGATTAAAACCGGAACTTGCTATTCTTGCTCTGGCAACCCATATTCTATCGGCAACCCATTCTTGCGCTCTTTTTAACCCCTTTCCCAGTTCAGCCTTCATATATATTTATATTATAAGGCATTAATTTATAGCAGACAAGTTTCCATCCAGGGGTGCCGGAGTGGTTAAACGGAACGGTCTGTAAAACCGTCGGGATTTCCCTGCGTAGGTCCGAATCCTACCCCCTGGACCCAGTTTGGAACTCCAGCATAACCGGAAGTTTGAGCCGGTTTTGGCGGGTGGGCGAGGAACTGCTTAGGTTCGCCGTGTTCACCGGCAATCGCAGTATGAACCCTGCTTTACCGGGAAAGGGAAGCCATGGGCTTTAGCCTGTGGAGATTTACTCGTATCTTAAAGCGTCAACAGGGGCTAATTTGCTCGCTTTTCTGGCCGGGGTGATGCCGAAAACGATTCCTACCGCGGCGGAAACGGCAATCGCTAAAACAATTGACCAGAGAGTGATTGCCGCCGGGAAAAAGCGGTTGATAATCAGAGTGACGATGACAGCGAAAATCAACCCGATAATGCCGCCGACAAGGCTGAGAATGACTGACTCGCACAAAAACTGGAAAAGAATATCTGAGTTGGTTGCCCCGACCGCTTTTCTTAAACCTACTTCCCTGGTCCTTTCCTGAACCGAAACCAGCATTACGTTCATAATGCCGACGCCGCCGACAATTAAAGAAATAGCGGCGATACCGGCTAAACCTAAGGTAAGCACCCCTAAAACCTTATTGATGGTTCCTAAAAGCTGGGATTGGTCGGTAACAGAAAAGTCTTCTTTGTCGTATTTTTTAAGAAGCATGGTCTTAATTTCTTCTTTGAGCGGGCCGATCTGGTCCTTATTTTCGGCAGTGACCAAAATAAAGTTAAATTCTTTTTTTTCGGTCAATCCCCAGAGGGCTTTATAAGGAATCAGGGCGTGATTGTCCATGCTTGAACCCAAGCCGCCGCCGCCCTTTTGTTCGATTACGCCGACAACTTTGAAGAATTTGTTATCAATTTTTACCCTTTTGTCAATCGGGTCCTCTTCTTTGAAAAGCTCCTCTTTAACCTTCCAACCGATGACAACCACGTTTTTACCCCGGCTTTCTTCGGCTGAATTAAAAAATCGGCCGATGGCGGGTTTGAAGTTTTGGGCTTGTTCAAATTCACGGGTGGTGCCGACTAACTCCACGATCCAATCTTTGTTTTTAAAATTAAGGGAATTGGAAATGCTGGCGGCGGGGACGACGTACTTGGCGATTTTTATTTTTTTAAGTTTTTCAACATCTTTTTCGTCAAAAGAAATAGCAAAACCAGCCCCGAAACCGCCGGCTTGGCCTTGCAGCTGGGCCTCGTTAATGGGTAAAACATAAACCGCGTTCGAACCCAGACTCTCAAATTGTTCGTTGATGTATTCTTTCAGGCCGTTGCCGATGGCAACTAAAACAATTACCGCCCAGACGCCAATGATAATTCCCAAAGCGGTCAAAATTGACCGGGCCTTGTTTTTGGTTAAAGTCTTGAAAATATACTTCCAGTTTTGGATAGAACTGATTGCTTTGGCGATCATGGTTTAGCGACGAATATCAATATTGCTAAATTGCTAAGGGAACTTCCTTGTTGCTTTGGTAATTTGATTATTCCCGGTTCACTCTCCGGGAGCCAAGGCTCACCCCGGGGGTGTTTCCATAGGCTCAGTTGCTCTTAGTCCACCTTCCGGGTGTCTGTCCCGGTATCTTTGATAATCTTTCCGTCTTTAATAATAATTTGTCTTTTGGCCTTTTTGGCAATATCAGTATCATGGGTGACTACAATTACGGTTAATCCCTTTTTGTTCAGGTCTTCTAATATTTTAAGAATTTGGTCGCCGGACTTGGAATCTAGATTTCCGGTCGGCTCGTCGGCTAGAATTATTTTCGGGTTATTAATTAAAGCTCTGGCGATGGCAACTCTTTGCTGCTGTCCTCCGGAAAGCTGGCCCGGGGTGTGGTCAAGCCGGTCGCTTAAAGACAGCTCTTCAAGAATTTTTTTTGCTCTTTGGCTGTGATCGCGGTTATTTTCCTCCGAGGGCAGGTACATGGTCGGCAAAAGAGTGTTTTCCAGAACACTGGTTCTGGGCAGAAGATGGAACTGCTGAAAAACAAAGCCGATTTGCCGGTTTCTAAAGGAGGCCAACGCTTTGTCGGACATCTTATTTAATCTTTTGCCCTGCCAGGTTATTTTGCCGCCGCTGGGGCGGTCTAGAGCCCCCAAAACATGAAGCAAGGTTGACTTGCCTGATCCGGAGGCGCCGATGATGGCAACAAATTCTCCTTTTTTGATTTCCAAGGAAACCTTGTCCAGGGCGCGGACTTCTTCGTCTCCGACTTGGTAAACTTTGGAAACATTAGTTAGTTTAAGCACTTTGTTAAAGTTAAAGTTTAAAGCGCGAAAGTCAAAGTTGCTGATTTGGTAGAGGTGATCAATTGCTGGTGAAAAATTTTGAATTTTGACTTGTAATTTTGATTTTTGCCTTTTGAGTTTTGAATTTGTTTATTTCATTTCCACTTCCCCATTCATCCCCAGCCGGAAACGGAGATCAGTATTTTCCGGAAGAGACATTTTTACCGCGTAGGTGGTGCTGGTTTTACTACTCATTGGCGCAAAACTGATTGAAATTATCTCCGAGTCAAGCTCCTGATCAGGATAAGCATCTAAAACAATTTTGCCTTTTTGGCCTTCTTTTATTGAGGCAACTTCTTCTTCGTCGGCCTCGGCTTTAAAATAAATACTTTCAGGATCTGAAACGGTAACGGTAGCGGTGGCCGGGGTAATGTTTACTCCGGCAATCGGCTCTTCTATTTGAGTGATAATTCCGTCTATTGGCGTGATGATAGTGGCATATTCAACCGCCAGCTTGGTGATTTCCAGATCCAAAACGCTGTTTTCCAAATCGAATTGCGCTTTTTCCAAAACCCTTTTAATTGTGTCAGTAACCAAGTAGTGGTCCTTGGCGCTTTGATAGTCATCCTGGGTTTGTTCAAAATCCCATCTCTCGGAAAGATAATCATTGATTTCTTTTTTGAAGGTTTTCTCGAGTTCGGTTTTATCCAAGGAGGCAATTGCCTGGCCTTTTTTGACAAAATCTCCTTCTTTAATGCCGACCCAGGCCAGCTTGCCCGAAGTCTTAAACTTTAAGACTACCTGGCTCTCGGCAGTTACTGCGCCTGGAAATAATAGCGGTTCTTTCTCCTCTTCTTGTGAGGAAACGGTGATCTTTTCCGGTTTGGTTATCGGGGTCAGCAAAGGTACTGCTAGCAAAATCGAGGCCAGAAATAGGCCAAAAATGACAATTTTTGTTTTTCTCATTCTTTTACAAGTACAAGTTTCACGCGATGGTCATCCCGAATTCATTTCAGGACCTGATTGTTGTTTAAATGATAAAGTATGGATGCTGAAACAAGTTCAGTATGACAAGCTGTGTTTTTAACGAGAAACCGGTGTCTTTTCTTTGAGTAATTTTATCATATGATTCAGCCTTTTGCGGAAATCAATTTTAACAATTTGTCTATCCGGTCCGGAAGACCTTTTTCCCCTGAGAAGTTCAATCAGGTGGCCGGTTTCGATCAGGCGGCGGTCTAAGAAATTTGCCAGATTAACGGGCAGGGTCTCTCTTTTAATAATGGCTCTTTTGAGGTCATCGGCATTCTTACCGGGAAAACAGGTATAAACCTTGCCGACAGTCATGGCGTGATGGCTGTCGCTGGAACCGATTTGAGCCAGCCGCCATTTTTGGTTCGCTCTGGACCTTCTTGCGGAGAGCAGGAAATCGTGGTCCCAGAAATTGTAAATTTCCAACCCGTCTATTAACTGGCGTTTGTTTAATTGGGAAATTTCCTTGAAGCCAAGACTGTAGCCGTGGAAAAGCCTTTTCGGGTGAGGAGCGATTATTATTCCTCCTTGGGCCCTGATTTGTTCAGCGGTTTCAAAAACATCTATCAGCGGCGGGATTTTATTTTTAAGAAAAAGCCCGATCAGTTCTCCTTGGAGAGTGAAAATTTCCTCTCCGATAATTATTTCCAAGGGGGACTTTTGTTTTTTGGCCAATTTTTGGGTGATCTGAGCAGGCTTGATGGTGTTGTGGTCGGTGATGGCAATGACGCTGATGCCTGCTTTTAGCGCCGCATTAATAATTTCTTTTGGCGTGGAAAGCCCGTCACTGAGATTGGTGTGAAGATGGAGGTCGGCTTTTGAGTTCATTTTTCAATTCTTTTAATTTCCACATGAAAAGTTTAGCCTTACTTCTTACGGTTCCTTTAAGCTGGTCTTTAACGAAAAGGCGCGCTTTTTCCAGAAGCTTTCTGGGTGTCTGCTTGGCAAGTTTAATATAAAGAGATTTGTTTTTCCAGTCTTCCAGTTCTTCGGCTAACATTAACCCGTAGACCTGGAATTCCTCCTTAATATACTTTTTCCGCCTTTCCAGGTTTAGTTTTAACTTATCGAACAAGCCTGAAATTTTGACCACGTCGGCCATAGCTTAGTTTAACACCTAAGCAAGATGGAGTATAATTTCCCCATGTTTAGAGAAGACAGTCTGGTGACGAGTGTGGAGATAAGATCCCTTACGAAAGAGGAAAAAGAAAGTAGGGTTTATCGTCACTTCTCCCCTCGACGCCGAGATCAAAAAAGACGGAGGGATGTGGATCCGTTAGCGTATGAAGCAGCGGCTACGGTGTTAAAGGGAGAGGAAGTGGTGGCAGTAATTCGGGGAGGAACCCCCTCTCTTCGTCGGCTCCGGGCAGAAAAGTTAATTACAAGAGTAAGGGGATTGGTCCGAGCTGAAAAACTCTCGCTTCAGACAGCAAGCCAAAGAGGGTCAGGAGATTCAACATCAGGAGATTCAACAGGAGAACAGAGAGTGTATATGCGTATTCCTCCGCCGTATACGCGTGTCCTTTCGCCTGAGGAGGAAAATCCTAGCGGCAATTAATGTTCTTCTTTCCTTTTAATTGTTTTTTAGTTTAGTGGACCGTGGCGGAATCGAACCGCCGACCTTACCCATGCGAAGGGTACGCTCTAGCCGACTGAGCTAACGGCCCTAACCAGCTAATTGATATTATTTAACATTTAAAATTTATGATTTA
>CAZWLF010000056.1:0-5770 GCA_964634805.1 uncultured Gammaproteobacteria bacterium | reverse complement strand
TTTTCAAACTTAATTTCAGCTACTTTGATTCTTTCGGTGATTACCGCTCCGTTTTTAAAAATAATAATATTTATCCTTTGATGACTAATGCAAAGACCCATCTTGACCAGGCGGTCTTTAAAAAACCCTTTTCCTTGGTTTTCGGAGATGAGGGGGCGGGCTTGGGAGAAGAATTTTTAAAAATAGGAGAAAGCATCAAAATCCCGCAAAGCCAAGCGGTTGATTCGTTAAACCTCTCCGTTGCCGTTGGCATTGTTTTATACGCCGGCAGTCTTGAGAAAAACAAATGTTGAATCAACCTCAACAATGGCACGCCGCATCAAGTAGGGAAAAGAATTAGCTGCGCCAAATCCTGTTCAGGCAAGATCGGCATAATAAAAAACATTTCTTCATCAGCCAACCTTCGCTGGTCTTAAACCAGCACTTCCCCGAGGCCGTCTTAACTTCTTTTCACCTCTCCAGTACAAAGCCGCGCGCGGATCGTCCTGTTCCTGCAACCTCGGCCTCGACGCCCTCCAATCACAACTTCCAACAGAACTGTCATCATCTCTTGGTATCATCATCTGAGGCCTTCTTGCTTCTCCTTCGCTCATTTTCAATCACCTCCTTTCGAAAAAAAATCAAAACGCTTTCTGTACCTTTAATACCCTTGTTTTTTCACGCCTCCCTCAGCAGGGGAAGCGGTAATCTTTACAAGTATTTCCCATCCGTTTATCAGCTAATTTTGTTGACTAAAACATAACCTACAGTCATTTTGATTAAAGAGGTTTACCATTAATCGTTATATCAACCTGGCCGCACCAAGGAAGAGACGACAGTCCCCTCCGAACCCTCCTTCGAGTCGATCCTCCGGCTTTTTCAACCACTTGAGCCAACGCCTCCACAGACATGTTAAGAGCGCTATCGCTTCTTTCCGTCAAAGTCGATTTTACCGCCGCAGATACTCTTCCAGCTTCTTTTCCCCTATTGTTCATTCCTTCAAAAAACCAACTAAAAAACCCCGCGTTCGCGGGGTTGTTGAAAAAAGTTTTTTAAAAAAATTCTAGATCAACAACCCCAGGTTATTCCGGGGATTAATAAGACCTAAAACCAAATAAAACTTTTTAAAACCTGACATTTTGAAAAACAGATTTTATTCTATCCAACTAACACAGGACTTGTCAAGAGGGAAAAACCTATTTGACCATTTAACATTAAACATTGATTTAGACGTTTGTCCATTTACTCATTTGTTTACTTGATCCACCTACAAGACTGGGTGAAAACTCACCGGGTATCACGATCCTGGATCGAAAGACTTAAAACGATCCAGGATCGGATCCACGGGATCATGGCTTATTCTTGACTCCTTCGGCAAACCCAAGAACAAAGGCTTGCCTATAACCGTCTTCACCCCAGGGGAATCAAGGCCTACCCTCGGGGTGAAATCTCCAGAATCATAAATCTCAAATCGCAAATCAATGCTTAACTCGACCTGAGCTCGGAACCGAAAGCTGGCCGGGAACCGAGTCAGACTCGGCCGAGAACCTCTTTATTGTTCGAGCCTGTCGAGAACCGTCTTTGGATAAATCCTTCTCGACTCCGCTCGAAGGATAAATATCAGTCAGCGCCTTCGAGACGGATCGCTCTAATGTTAAATAGGCAAATGATCAATAGAAAAGGTCTTCTGTTTAAACCGCTCCAGAATCCTGCTTCGCTCATCGGCAGGATGAAACGCGATCAGATAAGACTTTGCCGTTTCGGTAGTTCTTTTTTTCCTCATCCACCAAAGTTGAAAAAGATAAAGCGTTTTTTCTACCCTGCCCCAAAGTGAGTTAGAGACTCGGCTTAGATAATTAAAACGGTTAGGGTGATCCTCCTTAAATTTAAAAAGTTTTTTATCGAACCCGTTAGGGAGAAGTTTTTTAATCCAAGTATTGGCCGATAAAAACTTCTGATAAGTCTCCCCTCTTTGCCAAAGAACTTTAAGCTGGTAAATCTCATAGGCCAAAAACAGGTCCTGTTCTTTCTTAAAAATACCAAGGTGCCCCTCGTCTAGATATAAATTAAGACAGATTTTATCTTTAAATTTTTTCTGCCCCGGCCGGCGCCGGACTCCCAGCAGAGAAACCAGCAAGGTTACCAAAAACCGGGTAGTCCAAATCCTGCCGGCGGAAGTAATCAAGAAAAGGTCAATATCGTCTCCGTGTTTAGCATTTTCCGAAGCGACACTACCGGTAACGGCAACCAATCGGACTAAAGGAATCAGCTTTAAAAACCGGCTGGCCGCAACTGCTTTCTTAAGTTTTTTTTGGGAGTAATCCAGGTGTTTTTTTCTTGACTCAACAATCCTGCCGCGGCCGGAAAGAAAGTAAAAACTTTTCTGCCTTTCTATTTTTTCGGTCCGGTTAAGTTTTCTTAAACAAGTCTCAAACTCTTCTTCCGGAGGCTGAGCAGAACTACTTTTACCCTCCCAAATCAGTCTTTGCCAAAGCTCCTCTCCGGTCAAGGGAAAATCAAAAAGATCAGCGTAAATCAAAGTTCTCAAAATCGCCTTTTCCATCAATTAATCTTAACACGCGGCTTGACACCGGCTCAGGAGTCAATGCTATGCTAACGCCAATGGCCCAAAAAGTCAGTTGTGTCATCCCCGCTTTCAATGAGGAAAAAACTATTGCCGGAGTGATTGAGGTTTGCTTAAACACCCCGGAAATAGACGAAGTGATTGTTGTCAGCGATGGCTCAGAAGACAAAACCGTGACCGAAGCGAAGAAAATAAAAGGCAAGGTCAAAATCATAGATTTAAAACAAAACCACGGCAAAGGATACGCTGTCGCCCAAGGAATTAAAGAGGCCAAAAACGAGTTACTGCTTTTTATGGACGCAGATTTTATCAACTTGCAGCCGTACCATCTTTCTTCAATTATCAACCCGGTTTTATCAAACCAGGTAGACATGGTGATCGGCCCGAACCTCGCTCTTGAAAAACCATTCTTGCAAAGAACCCTGTTAACCACTCCTTTTTGCGGCCAAAGGTGTTTAAGAAAAAAAGAGATTCTGCCGTTTTTAAAAAAAATGGAGAGGTCCAAATACGGCCTCGAGGTACTGCTGAATGACATCTTCAGAAAGAAAAGAATTATCGCCACCCCAATAATCAGCAACAAAGAATTGCATCTGCTTAAGCACAAAAAACAGGATAACTGGCTGCCAAGATATATTCAGGAAATGTGGGAAATAGTTCAGCTGACAGCCAAAAACAAAAGCAAAGAGTACCGGAAAAAAATCAAAAAGGAGCTGAGCCGAGAGCTTTCCTACTACTTCCAAGTTAGTCTTAAAAAGATAAGAGAGTATTTAAACGAAGACTGATGGTTGGGAACCAGGGCAAAACTCCTCCTCTTTATTAAGGCCTTTTGTCAACATAACGGTACCGATCGGTACCGTTATGTTGACAAACTCAGACAGCCCTTTTCGGTCAAAGCGAGGCTCTTTACAAGGCCGCTTACCCCCTTGAACCCAGAACCTTAATTAACTCTTTCTGGCGGCAAGGCTTGAGACCGAGCCTGAAAAAGATTGAAGTGCTTCCCTTCTACCAAAAGTATTAAACCAGATCAAGTCGGCCGCCGTTTTTAGCCAATTAATCCCTCCCGCTACCGGTACAGTTTGCGCCTTTCTAATTGCTTCAATAAAATCTTGCTCGCTCCGGCAACCGTCGGGAAAACCTGTTTTAGCACAACCGAGAGCAGAAAGATCGTGGGCGTCACTGCTTCCCAAAAGACTAATTTTTTTAGTTCCCGCTATTTTGACAAAACGATTTGAGATTCTACCGGTAAAATAATTAGCCACTTCGATACCATCAAAAGACGCCTCCTTTATCTTTCCGATCGACAACCTCCGAAATAAGGGGTTTTTAAATCTGGTCCCAAAAGGGTGAGCCACTACCGCCACTCCCCCTTGCCGTCGGATCAAGTCAACTGTCTCCTCAACAGTCAGCCTGGCCGGGATTTTCTTTTTAATTCCATAGGCCAAAATCTCACCGTCTTTGGTCGAGATTTCCATACCGGAAATAACGGTCAAACTGTACTTTTTACCAAATGATTTTGCGGAAAGAGTTCCGAGCAAGCTATTGTGGTCGGTAACAGAGATTGCCTTCAATCCAATTTCGGCCGCTTGCCTGACAATCTCTTCCGGCTGGCAGATACCGTCAAAAAGACTAAACCGGCCACCCAAGAATAAATCTTTCTCGGGAAAGGCTTGTTTCGGAAAAAGCTTCCCAAGCCGGTTTATCAACAAATCGTTATTGGCAAAAGCGCCCAAGGAAGAAAACCATGAGTGGATATGCAAATCGGCAAAGATCATCGCTTTGTCTGATAGTGGTAAATTCGTAAAGGACAAAAAATAAGAAAGTAGGCCAAATCCCACCATAAGCCAAATTGGTACAAACCAAAAAGGGAAAAATAAACAAAATTCCTGGCAATGCCGATTTTTTTCTCTAATTTAAAAAAGTACATCAGAAAATAATTAACTAAATAAAGAAACAAGATTGCCACTACCAGCAGCCGATTGAAAAAATAAAAAGCTTTAAGGTAAAAAAGCAGCCCGCCAAAACCGTCCAAAAGCCGATCCAAATGGCCGCCGAATTCGGTAACTGAATTCATTGATCGGGCGTAAGTACCATCCAAGCCGTCAAATAAAAGGAAGAGTCCAAAAAATACTACAAAAAGGAGCTGGTTTTTTAAAAAGAAGAAAACTGAGGCTAAGTGGAAGATAAATCCGATCACTGAAAAGAAATGGGCAGAAACCCCATTCCTTTTTAAAAAAATAAAAAGCGGCATCAGCGTTTTGCTGATAAGCTCGTCTTTTATCTTCCTCTGCCGGCTGAGGTCAAAGATCAAGAACGGTTTCCCTTTAGTACCAGACATTTTTAAGGTGTAAAAAATAAGAAATTACATTGCTCCCCAGCATCAAAAAAGGAGTAACCAGAAAGATAACCAGCATATTGGCCAAAGGAATCGGGAAAACAAGCCGCGAAAAAAGCAACCCCCCAAAAACAATGTCTAATTGGTCAAAAGGAGGCCATGATTTTCCCGGTTTGATGCCAATCCTTCTTTTAAAAAAACTTTTAGCGGCATCGCCGAAGAGAGCTCCAAAACCCAACAGAAAAGAAAGCCTAAGGACAAAGTCCAGATCAGTATAGTCGCAAGTCGAAATCGATTGAAAAAAATCAAACTCAAATAATTTCGTTTGGATCCACCCGGAGATGAGGCCAGAAAGAACACCGCATACCAGACCCCGCCAAGTTTTGTGACCTCCCAAAACACGTCTGTTTTTTAATTTTAAACCAAAATCAAGAGGATGGCTGACTTCTTTCAGATACGGAGTCTTGGCTGAAAGAGAGGCCGCCGAGTTGGCCAAATAGGCGGGCAGGAAAAAATAAATTGATTCCAAAACAAGTTTAATCATCTGAAAAATTGATACAATCTGGTATTGGTTGTTATTATACAGAGAACTTGTTTCAAAACCTTATCTAAACGTCATTCCGGGCTTAATACGATGCCGCATGGCTGTCGTAATACGACGTCGGACGACTGTCGCCACGCGATGCCGCACTGGGCTCGTCGCGACCCGGGGTTCTTTCTGTCATTCCGGGCTTGACCCGGAATCTATATAGATTCTGAATCCCCAGTACCATTCGGTACGGGGCAGGCAAGTTCAGAATGACAAGGTAGATTCTGAATCACCTTGGATAGTCCACCCCCGGGGTGTTAGGCGGATTTTCACCCCGGGGGTGAAT
>CAZWLF010000055.1:0-5914 GCA_964634805.1 uncultured Gammaproteobacteria bacterium | reverse complement strand
TATGATGATGTTTTATATCGGGATATTGCTACCCGGTATAAGCTGGAAAACATAAAAAGTTTAAAAGAATTAGCTTTTTACTTAGTGAGCAATATTTCCGCGCTTATTTCTTTTAACAAACTTAAAGAATTGCTTAAGCTGGGGAGCGTTAATACAGTCAAAAGCTATATTGATTATTTAGAAAATAGCTGGCTTTTTTTTGTGGTGAATAAGTATGCCTTTTCTGTTAAAGAACAGCAAATAGCAGCCAAAAAACTTTATTCTATTGATACTGGTTTAGCTCAATCGGTGGGGTTTTCTTTCTCTAAGAATGAGGGTAAGTTGATGGAAAATGCAGTTTTTTTGCAACTTAGGAGAAAACGTCAAGACATTTTTTACTACAAAACCGATGAAGGTTACGAAGTTGATTTTTTTGAGCCTAAAGAGGGTTCTCTTATTCAAGTGGCACACCAATTTGATATGATAGAGACAGAGGGTAGAGAATTGCGAGCCATTGTAGCAGCCGCAAAGGAGCAAAAGAAAACTAAAAACCTTGTTATTGTTACCGGGAGCGAGAAGTTAACTCTTGAAAAAGAAGGTCTGCAAATTCAAGTGATTCCTTTGTATGAGTGGTTATTAAAAGGTTAAGTATCTGTTTATCTCCTTCATCATCCACCTTGGAGATTGAAACTTCGTTGCCCGCTCAATTCATCGAAAACATACACAGTACTATTCTCCCAGTACCATTCGATACAGGGCACGCGGTACGCGGCAAGCATCGTTCGCACCAAATAGAATTGAATCGTTCGAAAAGATGTAATGAACCCGTTTCAAAACTACCTATTGTCGCCGTTTTTGAACTTTTGCTCTTAATTCACCCCCGGGGTGAAAATCCACCTAACACCCCGGGGGTGGACTATCCAAGGTTTACCCCATCGTATCACTGGGGTGATTCAGAATCTGCATTGTCATCCTGAACTTTTACCCCGCCGCACGACTGGGGTGATTCAGGATCTGGGCAGATTCCGGGTCGCGACAGCCATGCGGGTATCCGTGGCGACAGTCATCCGACGTCGTATTGAGCCCGGAATGATGAAGATAAGATTTTGAAACAAGTTCAATATTATTCTCCGAAAAGACCTGATAACACTGTCTTCGTTCCCTGATCCGTCTAATCCGTTAACGGGTGGAGTCAGATCGGACTAACTTCATAACTTCATCGTCCCGGGGTGCCCTACCTGAGACACCCCGGGGGTGTACCATTTCTTCCACTGATCCAATACTAAAATATTGCCTTTAGTTAGTAAAAGAAGTAAACCGCCCCGCCCTTGACAAGCTTTAGCAGTCGTGTTAACCTTCTGCTAATCTAAATTTAGGGATTTTTAAAGGAGGCTTTTGTGGCTCAGCTTACCAATCGCCAGATCAATATTTTAAAATCGATCGTCAAAGAGTTTATCGAGACCGCCTCTCCGGTGGGCAGCAGCGCTTTGGAGAAAAAATACGGACTGGGCGTTTCTCCGGCGACGATCAGAAATGAGATGAGCCAGTTGACTCAATTAGGTTATCTTAAAAAACCCCACGCCTCCTCGGGCAGAATGCCTACTTCGATGGGGCTAAAGTTTTATGTGAGGAATCTGATGGTCCCGAGAAAACTCTCTATCGCCGAAGAAGTGGGGGTAAAAGAAAAAATTTGGGATCACCGTTCCGATTTCGACCGCTTTTTGAAAGAGGCGATCAAGGAGCTTGCCAGGAGAACCCAGATTTTGGCGGTGGCCACTACCGGCGAGGGCGAGGTTTATACCCACGGTCTTTGCAATTTGCTTGATTATCAGGAATTTTTTGATATTGATGTCACCAAGACGGTTCTTTCTTTGGTAGACAATGTTGATTATTGGTTAAGAATCGTCAGTCAAGCCTTATCGTCCGGCGAAAACGAACCATTCCATCTTTTGGTAGGCGAGGAACTTGAGAACGAGTTTCTGGAACCTTGCGGTTTTATCTATCAATCTTATCGCGCCGGGCCGCGGCAGGGCGTGGTTGGAGTGATCGGGCCTTCAAGACTGCATTATACTGATGTAGTTCCTTTGGTCGACTACGTCGCCGGCTTGATTTCAGAACTGGCGATTTTCTAGAATTACTTTTGATCTTGTTTCTGGCCAATTGGCTTTTAAAAGTCTAAAATCAATAAAAGTTAGAATTACAATGCCTAAAAAAGCGGTTAAAGTAAAAAAGGATAAAGAAACGACCGATCTGGCTGACAGAATTAGTCAGCTGGAGGACCAGCTTAAAAGAGCCCTATCGGATTATTATAATTTAGACCGCAGAATCGAGGAAAGAAATTGTGAGTGGAAAGAAAGAGCTCTTTCCAGAATTGTTGATAAGCTTTTGGAGGTTTATGATGATTTATGCCGGGCGGAAGGGCATTTAAAAGAGCGAGGTTTAACTATGGCGGTAAACCAATTCTGGGCTGTTTTGGAAAGCGAGGGTGTTTCTGAAATAAAAACCGATGGGGAAAATTTTGATCCGGAATTGATGGATTGTGTTGAGGTGGTCGAAGGACCGGAAAATAAAGTGGTGGAAACAATGGTTAAAGGTTATTTCTTAAACGGAACAGTGATTCGGCCGGCGAAAGTCAAAGTTGGCCGAGGATAGTGTTAATTATTCCTAAAAATTTTTCAAAAAGGAGCAAAAATGGCGAAAATAATCGGCATAGATCTGGGAACAACTAATTCTTGCGTAGCAGTGATGGAAGCGGGCAAGCCAAAGGTAATCCCTACCGCAGAGGGAAGAAATCTGCTTCCTTCGGTGGTTGAACCGGAAAAGGGTTTGGTCGGAGACTTGGCTAAACGCCAGATTATTCTAAACCCCAAAAAGACAGTTTATGCTATTAAAAGACTAATGGGCCGAAGAAGCGACGATCCTGAAGTGGCCAAGGCTAGAAAGATGGTTCCTTATGAGATCGTTGCCGGAAAAGATAATATGGCGGCAGTCAAAATTGGGGACAAAGTCTATACTCCTCAGGAAATTTCGGCAAAGATTTTGCAAAAAGCCAAGGCCGACGCGGAGAGCTACCTTGGTGAAAAGATAACTCAGGCAGTTATTACCGTCCCGGCTTATTTTGACGATTCCCAAAGGCAAGCGACCAAGCAGGCAGGAGAGATTGCCGGATTAAACGTGGAAAGAATTGTTAATGAACCGACGGCGGCGGCTTTAGCTTATGGTTTAGAGAAAAAGAAAGGCGAAACAATCGCGGTTTACGATTTGGGCGGAGGCACTTTTGATATTTCGATCCTGGAAATCGGCGATGGTGTTTTTGAAGTGAAAGCGACCAACGGCGATACTTTTTTGGGCGGGGAAGATTTTGACCAGAGAATTATCGATTGGGTCCTGGAAGAGTTTGAGAAAGAAAATGGGGTTGATCTTAGAAGTGACGCTCAGGCGATGCAAAGAATCAAAGAGGCGGCAGAAAAGGCTAAAATTGAACTCTCCTCGACCATGGAAACGGAGATAAATTTGCCTTTTATTACCCAAAAAGGGAGTCAGGCTTTGCATTTGGAGAAAAAGTTGACCCGGGCGAAACTGGAACAAATGGTAGCCGATTTGATCGAAAAAACAATGGATCCGGTTAAAAAGTGTTTAGCGGATGCTAAGGTTAAAACTTCGGATATTGACGAAGTGCTTTTGGTTGGCGGACAAACCCGAATGCCTAGGATTCAGCAGATAGTTAAAGATTATTTCGGCAAAGAACCAAATAAATCCGTTAATCCGGACGAGGTGGTTGGCGTTGGCGCCGCGGTTCAGGCGGCAGTAATCAGCGGAGAAGTCAAAGATGTTCTACTTTTGGACGTTACTCCTTTGACTTTGGGAATTGAAACCTTGGGCGGGGTAATGACTCCGTTAATCGAGAGAAATACTACTGTTCCGACCAAAAAATCCCAGGTTTTTTCCACCGCGGCCGATAGCCAGACCCAAGTGGAAATCCATATTCTCCAAGGGGAGAGGCCAATGGCGGCAGATAACAAGTCTTTGGGCCGGTTTATTTTAGACGGGATTCCGCCGGCGCCGAGAGGCATGCCTCAGGTTGAGGTAACTTTTGACATTGATGCCAGCGGCATTTTAACTGTTTCGGCCAAAGACAAGGCGACCGGCAAAGAGCAGAATATTGTGATTAAAAACGCCACTAATCTGACCGAAGACGAAGTGGAGAAAATGAAGCAGGAGGCGGAAATTCATGCCAAGGAAGATGAGGAGAAGAAGTCCAAAACTGAAGAGAGAAATAAATTGGACAACACTATTTTTGCCGCCGAAAAGTTAATTAGGGATTCCGGCGACAAAATTAAAAAGGAAGATAAGGAGAAACTGGAAGCGGCGATCAAAAAGGCCAAGGATCTTTTAGCCAAAGAAGAAACCAGCAAGGCAGATTATATTAAAGAGTCTGAAGAGTTGAACAACTTTCTGCAAACAGTGGGAACTGCGATTCACCAGCAGGCCCAGAAAGACCAGCCCAGCCAAACCGGTTCAGATCAGGCCGAGCCCGAAACCGGGGAAAAAGAGAAAAAAGGAAACAAGAAAGACGACTCCGAGCCGGAAGAGGGTGAAATCGTTAACTAAGTTTCTAACGGTAGAGTGGTAGATTGAACTTGTTTCAAAACCTTATCTAAACGTCATTCCGGGCTCAATACTACGTCGGATGACTGTTGCCACGCGATGCCGCATGGCTGTCGCGACCCGGGGTTCTTTCTGTCATTCCGGGCTCGACCCGGAATCAGTATAGATTCTGAATCAAGTTCAGAATGACAAGACTGATCCTGAATCACCTCAGTGATACGACGGGGTAAAAGTTCAAAAATGACGACAACAGGTAGTTTTGAAACTGATTCATTCTAATTAATAAAATTCTTTGTCTAAGTGTAGTATTGAGGTTGTTGAACCGGTAAACTTCTATTAAGGCAGGGGTAGATTGCCTGTTAGCCATTCAATAGTTTCAAACACTAGCTCACTTTATGAAAAAAGACTATTATGAAATTTTGGAAATTTCTAAAGGCGCTTCAGCAGAGGAGATAAAAAAGGCCTACCGGAAATTAGCCTTAAAGTGGCATCCGGACAAGAATAAGTCTTCCGGGGCGGAGGAGAAGTTTAAGGAGATAAACGAAGCTTACGAAATCCTTTCCGATCCGAAGAAAAAAGAGACTTACGACCAGTTTGGCCATGCCGCTTTTAGCCAGGGGTTTCCCGGAGGCGGCGCTGATCGCCAGCAAGACCCGTTCACTTATCGCTACAGTACCTCCGGTGATTTCAGCGATTTTTTCGGCGGTGCTGACTTTTCCAACCCGTTTGATATTTTTGAGCAATTTTTCGGCGGCGCCTCCCCTTTTTCGCGGCAAAGAATTCCCGCTTATCGCGTTAAGATTGGTTTTATGGAGGCGATAAACGGAGTGGAAAAGCAGGTTGAGATCAACGGTCGGAGCAAGAAAATAAAAATTCCGGCCGGGATTGCCGACGGACAAAGAATTCGCTTTAACGATTTTTACCTCTTAGTCGAAGTAGCTGAAGACCCGGATTTTCAAAGGAGGGGCAACGATATTTTTTCTCAAAAAGAAATCCCCTTTAGTTTGGCGGTTTTGGGAGGAGTGCTTCAGGTGGAGACGGTTAACGGCGAGGAAGTAAAATTAAAAATCCGGCCAGGTACTGAATCGGGAACAACGATCAGACTTCGGGGCAAAGGAGTTAGACTGCCAAATCGCTACTCTTCCGGCGATCATTACGTGATTATTAAAATAGATACTCCTGCCAGAGTAAACGGGGAACAAAGAAGACTTCTAAGAGAACTCTCGGAAGAAGGCTTGTAGTTTCCGGTATTGCCGGTTGAGAAGATATAATCCTGAGCTTGGGTGAAAACCACCCCCGGGGTGTTGGGCAGATTTTCACCCCGGGG
>CAZWLF010000054.1:0-5975 GCA_964634805.1 uncultured Gammaproteobacteria bacterium | reverse complement strand
TTTGGTCGGAGACGCGGTTCATAATTTTACTGACGGATTAGTCATTGCCGCCGCCTTTCTAACCAACCCTTCTTTGGGCGCAACCGCCACCACCGCAATTTTCTCTCATGAAATACCACAGGAGATAGGAGATTTTGGAGTCTTAATCCACTCCGGCTGGAGTGTTAAAAAAGCTCTGGCAGCTAACTTTCTAACCGCCACAATCTCTGTTTTTGGGGGTGTCATTGGTTATTTTTGGCTCTCTCTCCACCAGACAGTTACCCCTTATTTACTTGCCTTCGCCGCCGGAGGATTTATTTATATTGCCGCTTCCGACCTCATTCCCGAAATAAGAAAAAGTGAAGGTTCGCAAAAATCACCAGGCTCTTTCATTTTCTTTCTTCTTGGAATCTTTATCATCTACTTGATCGGTTGAAAACTTCTTTTCTGACAAAAATTCTCTTCTGCGGTAAAATATCGTTATGAGTCAAGTTAATAGAGTTCCCACCTGCCTCGCTTGCCTAAGTTGCCGAGCGATTCATCCTGTTGAAGGGATGGTTATCGCAAGGGATGATTCTGCGGAAGAAATAGCAGTAATAACCCACGATCAAGGACGGGTGGATCAAGTTTTTGCCCCGGCAAGAACAGGGCGCGGAGAGATGGTTTACCTATTCAAATTTATCGGCGTTAGGAGAGTTTAAGGATTATTCCAGACACTGGTAGGCGGCGTAATCGCCAAATGGATTTTCCAAAGTGAGCATTTGTTCGATAGTCAGCTTTTCAAAAAACATCCGGATCAAACGCATGGTGTTATTAGTACAGCAGATGGCAACCGTTTTTTCCTCTTTTCTAAGTTCCAAAACCAGTTTTTGGCAAAAAGGAAAAACCCTTTTATTTTTAACCGCTTTAAGGCTCTCCCCATCCGGGGGAGGAAAGTCATAGGACCTTCGGTAAAGAACCGCCTTTTCAAAATCTTCTCTCATCAATTTTTCTTTATTTTTACCGGTTAATTTACCATAGTCTCTCTCCAGCAAGAGAGGTTCTCTATACAGTTTGGCCAGAGGATAGTCCTTTTTAACCGGCTTTACTGTCTGCCAACAGCGGATCAAAGGAGAAATAATAAACAGGTCGATTTTTTTATTCTTTAATTTTTCAGCCAAAACCCCGGCCTGTTTAAGACCAACAACAGTCAAGCGGCTATTCCTCCGGCCGGAAAAAATTTTCCGGATATTATCGTAAGTTTGGGTATGGCGAAAAAGATAAATTCTCGCCCCGGCCTGCTTCGGCAAGGGTTTTTTCTTTCCGCCGGGATTTTTCAAAGAAGCAATTGCCGCCTTTTTAAGCTTTTCAAAGCTGGCGCCTCCGGCAAGATTCATAAAACAAGTTTAGCACACTCTCTGGTGGTCGGCTAATTAAACCGAAAAACAACCACCACTTCGCCTTTGATTTTTCCGCCGCTCCCCAAACTCAAGGCAACCCGGTCAAGGTCCCCTCGGACAAACTGCTCGTGCAGTTTAGTCATCTCCCTGCCGATTGCTATTGGAACATTTCCAAAAACCTCCTTAACCACCTTCAGGGCAAGCTCCAACCGGTTGGGTGACTCGTAAAATATGGCAGTATCGATCTGCTTCATTTTAACCAGCTCAGAAAAAAGCTTTTTCTTCCTGCCGACTCTTTTTGGCAAAAATCCTAAAAAAACAAACCGGTCAGACGGCAGGCCGGAGGCGATCAAAGCCGGCAGTAACGCAGAAGGGCCGGGGATAGGCGCTATTTCAAGGCCTTGGCTAACCGCTTCTTGAACCAAACGATAACCGGGATCCGAGATCAGCGGCGTGCCGGCGTTGCTGACCAAAGAAACTCTTTTTCCTTGTTTCAGCCACAAAATCACTTCCGGAATCCTGGCCAGTTCATTTTCCTGATAATAAGAAACCAATTTGCCTGCCCGTTCTATCTTCAGAGTTTTTAGCATCTGGCCGGTTTTCCTGGTATCCTCCGCCAAAATAATCTCTGACTCCGAAAGAATTCTTCTCGCCCTTGGACTCAAATCCTCTAAATTTCCTATCGGAGTAGCAACCAAAAAAAGAGCGCCAAAATCGGTCTTAGTCATTCTTGGCGACCAAACTTATATGTATAATAGGGAATGAGTTTATACTCCTAAACCCAATCAGTGAAAAAATTTTTTTTGTTAATCACCATTTACCTTGTTTCTTTTTTTATTATATCCTGTCCGCCGGCAAAAGCGAGCGCAGAGTTCGAAACCAGAAGCAGGATTATTTATCAACTTGGTTCCAGAGGCAGTGCTGAAGTCGAACAAAAAGTTTCATTAACTAACAACTTCTCTAATATTTACCCCAAAGAATATCAGCTTAGGATAGAAAAGGGAGAGATAGAGAACATTGGCGCTAACGATAATCTTGGAGATATCGTCAAAAAAATAACTAAAAATCCTCAGCTTACCGAAATTCAACTCAGTTTTAATCAACCGGTAGTAGGCAAAGGAGAGAAATTAGATTTTGAGATTCACTATTCACTACCAAACTTCGCCGTTAAAAAGGGGCAAGTCTGGGAAATCACTGTTCCCGGAATAGATGATCTCGAAGGGGTTGAGGAGTTAACCATGATAATAAAAGTGCCTCCTTCCTTTGGCGAACTGGCCTACTCTTCCAAACCAATCACCGGCTCTGAAACTGAAGCCGGCTGGCAATCGATTAGCTATGATAAAAAACAGCTCAGCAGTCAACCTTTAATTTTGGCTTTCGGCGAATTTCAGATTTTCAACTTTGATCTTAAGTTTTTTCTGGAAAACTCAAAAGATCAGTCTCAAATAACTGAAATACCAATTCCGCCAGACACCGCCTATCAGTCAATCATTCTGACAGAGCTGACCCCCGAACCGGAAACAATTGTGTTAGATTCGGATTTTAACTGGCTCGCCCGTTATTACCTAAGCCCAAAAGAAAAGAAAAATATCAGAGCCAAAGGCCAGGCCAAAATCTTCCCTCAACCAGAAAACCTGCCCTTTATCAACGCCAGCAAAACAAACGACCCTTCTTTATACCTTAAAGCTGACACTTACTGGGAAATAGATAACCCAACCATCCACGAACTAGCCCAAAAAGTAAATAAGCCGAAAGCGATCCAAGAGCTGATTATCAGCCGGATGAATTATGAACTTGGAGACCTCTCTTCGATCAAGAGAATCGGCGCGGTAGAGGCTTACCGCTTGGGGAAGGGGGTTTGCACCGAATTCAGCGACCTATTTGTAGCTCTTGCCAGGGCTTCAGGAATTCCCGCAAGGGAGATTGAAGGTTTTGCTTTCACTGAGAACCAAAAACTGGTTTCCTTGGCCGTGGATAATGACGTACTTCATTCCTGGGCCGAGTATTGGGACAGTCAAAAATCAAACTGGGTGCCAACAGATCCGACCTGGGCGGAAACAACTAATGGAATTGACTTTGCCCAAGGTTTTGACCTGGGTCATTTTGCCTTCGTAATCCACGGCATGGACAGCGACTATCCATACCCCCCGGGTTTTTATAAAACCGATCAAAATCAAAAAAACATCAGTGTCGAATTCGCCAATCAATTAATCCCACAGCCGGAAACAAAACTAATTCCCGTTTTGGTAAAAAGCGGAAACAACATTTTGTTAAAAATCAAAAACAACAGTTTAGCTGCCAATTACCAAACAAAAGTAGAAATAAAAACCCCCAAGGAGGATCAGAGAGAGGTGACCATAAATGTCCTGCCGCCTTTTGGGGAAGAGAAAATCGCGATAGAAAAACCTAACATTTTTCAGATAATCTTTACAAAACCCCAACTCGAGGTTATTATCAACCAAGATTATTTCAGCCTCGATTACCCTGATTTTAAATTGAACTTTTTATCATTTTTTGCTAACCTATTTAAAAAATGAAGAAAATATTAAGAACATTTATCTTTTACCTTGCCGCCTTAAAAATCGCCGCGGCGGTAATCAATACTATTTCTTTCGAAAACGGACTTAAAACCTGGGTTTTAGCCGCTTTAGCACTGACCGTTTTCGAGTACTTCTTAAAACCAATCGCCAAAATTCTCTTTTTACCGATCAATATAATTACCTTAGGGCTGCTCAGGTGGGTAATCAATGTTATCGGACTTTATCTAGTAACTTTGATAATTAAAGGTTTTTCTATTTCTCCGTTTTATCTGGGAAGTTTCACTTGGAATGGTTTTACTCTCCCGGCGATTAGACTTTCAACGGTTCTAAGCTACGTTTTATGTTCCCTGGTTATTAACTTAGCCATCACTGCTTTAAAGTGGTTAACTAAAAAATGAAAAACTTAGTTTTAATCGGTCAAATGATTGTCGGGGTTCTGCTTATCGCCCTGATTTTGTTGCAAAACCCCCAAGAAACAGGAAATAATCGGCTCTCTCTGGTCCAGCCCAAATTTAACCGTCGGGGTTTAGAAAAGGCAACTTTCTTTTTAACAATACTTCTACTGATCTTTTTCCTGATCCTCTCACTCCTGCAAATATTAATATGATCAAACCAGTCAGATTTTTTTTCAAATTTCTAATCCAGAGCTTTAAAAGATACGGGCTGTTGATCTTAGTCAGCTTATTCACTGGAGCGGCTATTTTTCTGACTGCCAACCAGCTCCTCCGTTTAATCAGCCAAAAGCTCCCGAAAACCACCAGAATCGGAATCGTAGGCAAATACGGTCTATCCACCTTGCCACCTAAAATTTCTCACTTAATCAGCTATGGACTAACCGAAATCTTAGCCAACGGAGAAGCAACCAGCTCACCGACAATCTCCGGGTGGACAATTAAGTCTGAGGGCAAAGAATATTTATTTTTTCTAAAACCAGACATTTACTGGCAGGACGGAAGCCCGCTAAAACCAGAGGAGATAAATTACCAAATCGAGGGGGTTACTGTTGCTCAATCAGAAAGGGGTATTCATCTGATGATGGATTTACCCTTTGCCCCACTGCCGTCACTGCTTGACATACCTATCTTCAAAAAGAATACCCTTGGTCTAGGTGAATACAAAATCAAAAAAGCAAAGATTAAAGCGGGTCGATTTTCTTCTCTGTTGTTGGTTTCCGAAGCAGGGGAAAAGCAAAAAAAACTTCTCTTCCGGTTTTACCCGAACGAACCGGATTTAATAACCGCTTTCAAGCTAGGCGAAATTGACCAAGCTTGGGAAGTTTCAAACATCGACCAATTTACTTCAGAAAAAAATATCACCATCAAAACCGAAAGCGGTGCTGATAAAAAATACGTTGCCCTTTTTTTCAATACCAGAAAGGACCCCTTCTCGTCTAAGAGGATCAGGCAAAGCATCGCCTACGCTCTAGAAAAGCCGGGGAAAAAAGACCGAGCAATTAGCCCAATTTCACCCTCTTCTTGGGCTTACAACGAAAAATTAAAAACTTACCAATATGATGTTGAACACGCAAAAACACTGCTGGAATCAGAAGATTGGAGTCCCGAAGAAAACTTCTCGGTTAAGATATACACCTTGCCGGAACTGTTGACTTGGGCAGAGAAGGCTAAAAACAACTTGAAAGAAAATCTGCAAATAAATTCAGAAATCAAGGTTTCTTCATTTGTTCCCAGCAAAGATGAATTCGATATTTTTGTCGGCTTTGGAATCATCCCGACCGACCCGGATCAGTATCCGATTTGGCACTCAACCCAACCGGGCAACCTCACCGGAATCAACAACCCGCGAATAGACCAACTTCTAGAGAAAGGGAGAACAACACTAGACCAAACCGAACGTAAGGGAATCTACTACGAGTTCCAACAGGCCCTTTCTGAAGAAGCCCCGGCAGTTTTTCTTTACTACCCGCCCAGCTACACCCTCTCCAGAGAGTGAAATCCTAAGGGTTTGTCAAATAAACCATCGTCCGAGAGGGGACGGACCATTAGAAATTTAATCATTTACTTATTTAACCATTTAACCCTTTAACCCTTTAACCATTTACCATTGATCCTTGAGCATT
>CAZWLF010000053.1:0-6042 GCA_964634805.1 uncultured Gammaproteobacteria bacterium | reverse complement strand
AAACAAGACATTTCTATTTTGGAAAAAACCGGACATTTCTATTTTGGCTTGACAGAAGAAACTTTCAACAGAACTTTTGTTCCGCCAGGACCATCCTCTACTTTAAACCCATTTCTTTCAATTTCTTTCCTGGTTTTGTCCGCCTCTTGCCACTGGCCGCTTTTTCTCAAGCGGTCCCGCTCCGCCGCCAATTTCCGAATTAGTGAAGGAATCACCTTGCTCTGAACACGCCCAAAAGATTCCAGTCCCAGACCCAGAACCCGATCAAAATCAAAAAGCAACTCCAACTTTTCTTCCCCAAAAAGGCTTTTACCCCTAGTCACCTCCCAAACTATCGCCAAAGCTTTCGGTAAATTAAGATCATCCTCTAAGGCTTTAGTAAAAAAACCCTTCCAATCGGAAATTTTCTCCTCTCTTTTTCCACAGCCATCAGCCAACTCTAGCTGACCAACCAAGCTCAAAAGTTTCAATCTGGAATCTTTAGCGCTTTTCAACGCCTCCCAGGTGAAATTAAGCTGTTTATGATAATGGCCGGTCAGATAAAAATAGCGCAGATCCAACGGTGAATACCCCCTCTTCTTTAGATCATGAAAATTATAAGCGTTACCCAAACTTTTACCCATTCTGCCGCCATCGACTAGTAAAAAAGCGCCATGGATCCAGAATCTGACAAATGGTTTTTTCCCGGTAGCCGCTTCGGATTGAGCAATCTCGTTAGGGTGATGAGTGCTTAAAAGATCCTCGCCCCCGGTGTGAATATCAAACTGCTCCCCCAAGTACTTCATACTCATTGCCGAACACTCGATGTGCCAGCCGGGAAAACCAACGCCCCAGGGACTGTCCCATTCCATGTCCCTTTTTTTATCCTTAGGACTAAATTTCCAAAGAGCAAAATCGCGCGGGTTTTTCTTCTCTGGATTTCTTTCTACCCGGGCCCCTTCTTTAATTTGATCCAAACTGGACATTTGGCCATAAACATTGCCCGCTTCCTCAAAGGCAGCCGTATCAAAATAAATCCCGTCGCTGGTTTTATAGGTAAAACCCTTTTTCTCTATTCTGGAAATTAGATCAATCTGGTCTTGGATATGATCTGTCGCTTTTGGAAAAATTTTCGGTCTTTTAAGGTTCAGTTGATCAAACCCTTCTAAAAAATCATTAGTGTAAAATTCGGCAATTTGCCAAGCCGTTTTTCTTTCTTCTTCAGCCGCTTTTTCCAGTCGGTCTTCTCCGGTATCGGCATCGCCCGAATTGTCTCCGGTTAAATGGCCAACATCAGTAATGTTCATCACATAATCAACCTTATAACCCAAATACTCTAAAGTCCTGAAAATAAGATCGCCCAAAACATAAGTCCGCCAATTGCCGATCTGAATATAGGAATAAACTGTTGGGCCGCAGATGTAAATACCGACCTTGCCCGGCTTAATCGGCTTAAAGATTTGCTTCTTTTTAGTTAGACTGTTATATATTTCCAAAGCCATATCTAAGTTCCTAATCGTTAATTTTTAATACAGACTCCCGATCTTTATAATGAACTTGTTTCAAAACCTTATCTAAACGTCATTCCAGGCTCAGCGCAACGTCGGATGACTGTTGTGACCCGGAATCTGTATAGATCCTGAATCACCCCAGTGATACGACAGATAGTCCACCCCCGGGGTGTTAGGCGGATTTTCACCCCGGGGGTGAATTCAGAGTAAAAGTTCAAAAATGACGACAACAGGTAGTTTTGAAACTGGTTCAACGATTAACCTCCAATGCTTAATGATTAATGATAAATGATAAATAAATTGCTATATTGTTGAGTTGTCAAATTGTTAAATTGTTACGAGAGTTTCTCGATTCATTAGACTCACTCGAAAGGTAAGACCTCAAAATTCAAAACTAAAAAACAGGATTTACGAGGCACGACTTAAGACTTACCAATAAAACTCCTATTCTTAAGTCGTAAGTCGTATATCTTAAATCTCAAATGGACCAATGATTAAATGAGTAAATGAGTAAATGAGTAAATGATAAATAAAGAGAGAGTTCTTAAATCAATGAGTAAATGAAAAAATAATTACTGCTTTTTGCCCCGGCCGCTTTCGCCAGTTCCCTTGGTTTGAACCGCGAAAGCAGAGCCCCTGGCTTTCCTATGCCCTGTAGTCGCCAAAATATCAACAGAGTCGGTTTTAGCCGCCTCTCCTTCTAAACGGCGCTGCTCTTCCATTTGTTGTAAAAGGCGCGCCTCCCTCACTTCAAGTTGTTTTTTTTCCTCCCTGATCTGTTCTATTTCCGCCTCTAAGTTTCGTCCTTTTTTTTTCGACTGGCCGGCTCCGCCAAACTGACCCAGCCGTGCCCTCAACTCAGCAATTTCCGCTCCAGAAGAATCGGTTGCCGCTGATGATGAACCTGACTGAGACTGGCCGCCGGCAGAAGCAGGAGCGACCGAGGAGAAAGTCTGATCAAGCACTTCTTCTGCCGCAGAAGCTACCTGCTTGCCTGCTTCGGAAACTACTCCCTTGGCAAAGTCAGCCACCCCCTTAGAAATGGCCCCGACTGAACCGGAAACTGGCCCACCTGGCTTCATCAGAAATTACTTTCCTTTAATAAAATAACCGACTTTCTTAAAGACCGAACATTCCCAAACCGCCTTCCATAGTCTGCAGTTTTTTAGCGGCCATTTTTTGAGACTTTTTAATTGCTCTGTTTAAAATATCTACTAAAAACCGGTTTGGCTCGCCATTAATAAAGACTTCTTTAAATTTCTGATCGCCGCTGACTCTAACCTTTATCGCCCCCTCTTCAATCACTACCTCCTCGGACGAAAGAGCCTTTTTCAGTTTCATCGCCTGACTCCTCAACTTATTTAACTCTCCTAATTTTTTGAATTTATCGAACATCATTAAATCCTCCCATCAAAAATATAAAGTATTAACATTATATAACAGCTGGGTAGCAATTTGACTATTTGGCGTTATCGGTATATTACCAAATTGCCAAAACGCGATACTACTAACTCAACTTCCGAATATATTTTTGGCAATTTGGTAAAGATCCTCTCCCTCGACTATGCCTTTTTTATCATCAGCCAAACTCTTCTTGGCAGAAAAATTATTTTTCCGGGATAAATTCTGATCAGGTTCTGGCCTATTTTCCCTTAAAACACACTTGGTCTTTAAAAAATGACCGCAAATTTTTTCCAGACCGGTTTCGACGATTTTTCTATTTCTCTCCTCTTCCAGTTTATCCTTGTGGAATTTGTAAAATACTTCCAAGACTAAAGTATCGCCATGCTCGATTACTTTCGGCCTTGAAGCTCTTAAAAAAGCCGCTACTGAATGATTCATCGGCCTGACCGTCTCGAGCAAGTCCTGCCATTTGCTTTCAAGTTCGGTTAAATTTAAACTCCCAGCAGGCTTTCCTGCTTCTCTTTCCGAAAAAGTTTTCTTTTTAATCGGCAGAGAACTGCTCTGAACAGCACTTTTTTGGGGATCATCAGAGCCACCAGAGCCAGAATCACCGTCTTTAGAAGAATCTTTCGATGCAGCTTCGCCAATAAACTCGGTTATTGCTAACTGCAAAGGAAGCTGTGGCAAAACTGCCGATTTCTGCTCCAAAAGAGCTTGACTTAAAAGTCGGGACAATCTGACCAGCCGGGGAAAGGTAAATTCTGCTGCTAATCCGGCAAGCCTAACTTCTTTTTGATCCGGGTTTGATTTAAATAAAATAATCCGACTGATAGTGTTGAGCAGTTCAGTTAGGTAGTCGGCGAAACTGGCCCCCTCTGAAGCCAAAACTTCGCTGATCAGAAGCGCCTCTTTTAAATTAAATGAAGCCAGAGCGGCCAGGAGAAATTCAGGTTGCTGTTCTTGCCAGTAATTCAGCTTTTTTTTAACTTTAGCCCAAAGCAGTTTTTTCCCGGAAGACAAAACTAAATTTTCAAGAATTTTCTGGGCGTCCCGAAAACCCCCATCAGAAAGCCGGATAATCGCTTCCACCACTTTTGGCTCCACCGACAACTTCTCTCCTTTGATAACTTTATCCAAACAGCGTTTCACTTCCAAGCCACTTCCCTTAGTAAAATTTACTCTTATCAATCTCGAAAGAACCGTGGTAATAATCTTTTCCGGGTTAGTAGTGCAAAGGATAAAAACAACATGTTCAGGCGGTTCCTCTAAAGTTTTAAGCAGGGCGTTAAAAGCCTCCTTGGTAAGCATGTGGGCCTCGTCAATAATGTAAACTTTATAAGAACCGTCTATTGGAGCAAAAGCTATTTTCTCCTTTAGCTGCCTAATATCATCGATGCCCCGGTTGGAAGCGGCGTCAATTTCCAAAACATCAAGACTTGAATCAGTATTAATTTGCTGGCAAAGACGACAATGATTGCAAGGCTCAAAACCGTCAGGCTCAAGGCAGTTAACCGCCTTAGCCAAGATTCTTGCCGCCGAAGTTTTTCCGGATCCTTTCGGTCCGGAAAAAAGAAACGCTTGAGGAATTTTCTTTTTCTTTAAGATACTGCTAAGCTGGTCCCTGACCTCATTTAAATCCAACTCAGAAATAGTCTTTGGCCTGTATTTTAAAAAAAACATCTTTAAAAAAAGATAACACTTATCTTCGCCTCATGATAGCCGGAGTTTTTCGTCGAGCCACTGCCTTGACAGGAAGTTTAGCGGTTTAAACCAGGGACTAGGTTGGCGATACCGTGCTCTAAAAGCTCAAAAATTACTTGATCGACCAGCTTTTCCCTCTTGATTGCCACCTCGCGGGCCAAAGGAAAACAAATGACCAGGTCTCCCAACCGGATCACCCCATCGGGGCCAACTTCATTCATTGGAAAAGCAAGAACTTCAGGGATATAATCCATTTTCCGATAATTCTCATTTAGCTCCTTAGCCTTCCTCTTGCCGACAAAAACAAGACTGATCTCCAGCTTTTCTTTCTTCCCAAAATCACCAAGAATTTCAATTATTTTCCGGCGAACGCCTTTAAGGTTAATCGGATAACGAGGATCCTTTTTAATCAAAACTTTTACCGCCATAGGCTTAATCAACCAACCAACTTTTCTCTAACCACCTCTGAAACCAGTTTACCGTCGGCCTTTCCCTTAGCCAACGGCATGATCTTTGACATCAGACCACCAAAGTCAAGGCCTTTATTTTCCTTTAAAATCTTCTCTGCCAACAAGGAAATTTCTTCTTCCGTCATCAGTTCTGGAAGATAGGCTGACAAAATTTCAATTTCTTGCTTTTGGTCGGCAATTAAATCCTCTCTGCCCCCTTTTTCAAACATCGAAAGCGATTCTTGCTTTCGCTTCATTTCCTTTAGCAAAATCTCAATCGCGGCCGCTTCATCAAAACTATCGCCCTTTTTTATCTCTTCGTTTTGAAGCAAGGAAAGAAGGTACCTTAAAACTTCCACTCTTTTCCTTTCACCTTCTTTTAACG
Source organism: uncultured Gammaproteobacteria bacterium (assembly GCA_964634805.1). GTDB lineage: Bacteria > Patescibacteriota > Microgenomatia > UBA12405 > JAHJSD01 > JAHJSD01. The sequence continues at coordinate 613 of CAZWLF010000053.1, read as the reverse complement.
CCTGACGGGCCTCTTTGGCAATTTTTTCAAAGACAGGGTTGGCAATCATTAATTATTCCCTCTCTTTCTATTTTTTTGCTGAGCCTTCTTCTTTTCATACTTTTTTCTTGCCTTTTTGACATACTCCAATCTTTTTTTAACTTCTTCGGTGATTTCCTCTTCAATAAAAATCTTCCGAAAACGGTTAAGCAAGTCGTCTTTTGTTTCTCCTTTTTTCTTCCGAACTACGATAGACATCGAAAAAAAACACCCCCCTTCTTAACATAGAGCCCCACGGATAAAATCATGGTGCTAATCTAAACGCCCTGTCGGGGCAAACATACCGGGATCAAGAAAACCAATTTGCCCACAGGCGAAACCCACAGCCTGTCTACCGGTTTATCTGTCTGCAGACAAGACAGGTCCGCCGAAATTGAGAGCAGGCGGGTTTTCTTGGTTCGTGATAAATATCATCGTCAAAAAAAGATACCGCCAGTGACCGAAAAGACTAGCTATCCGGCCGCAACACTAAAGGTATCCATCTAGAGTTTAGCAAAGAAGTCAAGGACAAACAATAAGATGTACAGGTCACACACCTTTTGGACTTTTAATCTCCTTTCCTAAAACAGCGGCT
>CAZWLF010000052.1:0-6180 GCA_964634805.1 uncultured Gammaproteobacteria bacterium | reverse complement strand
CGGTTTCTTTGCCAAAAAAGCAAAGGCGGCACTTACTTTACAGGATTGGCTCAACGACACGGAAATGGGAGAGGGAAACATGGAACAGTGGCAAGATGAAGGTTGGCCAAACGATTTTTATAGCCTTTTGACAATGATGATCGGAAGAGACAGTTTAGAAGGTCTGGCAAACAGCGGTACGAGTAGAGGAATTTACAATATGGGAGCAATTCCTTTTGCCAGCAGTATGGTAGGCTTAGTTTATGCAAAACCTCCTGCTTCCGGCGCTCTTTACATCGCCGATACTCTCCAAACGATTGGCGGCAAGCAGGCTTATGCCCAAGGAACCGGTTTCACCGGACTACAACCCATTCTTCCCATCTGGAAAGCGTTCAGAAACGTTGCCTATAGCCTTTTAACTATTGTTTTTGTGGTCATCGGTGTAGCGATTATGTTTAGAACCAAAATCTCGCCTCAAGCAGTAATAACGGTTGGGAACGCTATCCCGAGATTGATAGGAGCCCTTATTCTTATTACTTTTTCCTATGCCATCGCCGGTTTTGTAATTGATTTTATGTATGTTTTAATGGCGTTAGGAATAAACATTTTAATAGCTGCGGGGGTCCAACCTTCCATGTTCAACTTCTATGGCGCCAATATTTTACCTTTTACTCCACAACAAGCCATTGAATGGGGATTCTTTGGATTCATCCCGATGTTTTTGTCGAATAAACCGGGAATCAGTGCTTTAGCGGCAATTATAGGCGGGGTAATCGGAGCAATAGGGGGTGCTGTTTTCGGAGGGGGAGCAGGAGCGATTCCCGGAACATTCCTAGGAATCGGGTCGTCACTCGCTTTGGTAACTTTGATTATTTTGATAATAAGCTTGTTTTTAATATTCAAACTTCTTTTCGGGCTAATAAAAGCCTATATAAAAATCATTGTCTTAGTAATGTTCGGCCCGATTCAAATTATAAGTGGTGCAATACCCGGACTTCAATCAGAAGGTTTAGGAGGGGGTTTTGGCGGCTGGCTGAAAAGTTTGTTTGTAGAAACCTTAATCTTTCCAGCGGTAGCATTAATTGGTATGATCGCCGCATATCTTTTACAACAAACATCTTTTTCGGCTATGTGGTCAGCTCCTTTGATCGGCTTCCCTGGCGGCACTGCCGCCGGTGGAGTAATCGCCACGAATTTTACTCAAGCAATCATTGGTATGGGTTTCCTGTTGATGATGGCCAACATTCCTGATATAGTTAGAAACGCTATGGGTAAAAAGGATATGGGGCACGGCAGTATGTTAGGAAAAACTTTTGCCGGGCCAGCGGGAATTCTATCTACAACTGCAAAAATGGGGGCTCAGGTCAGTGCTGGCTATGGTCTTGACATAGCAGAACAAAGAGCTGCCAGTAGAGGACTTCCCCAACTCCAGGGAATTTTCAAGAACATACACCAAGCGGCCAAAAACTTAAGAATAAGTAGCTAAATAAAATAAGTAGTCAACGTTGACAAGATTAATGAGGGAGTAAGGAGTTATCCTATTTACTTCTTTTTTTACTTTCTCATAAACGATCCGATTTCCTTAAGAAGACTTCTTCCCGGAACAGAAGGGATACCTTGGCTGGCTTTCTGGTATTCTTCTTCTAAAGTCTCTCTTCTTTCTATCTTTGCATTGTAACCTTCCATAATTCTTTTCGTCCCAGTCATTGCCACTCTTATCGCCGCCTCTCTGGTCAGTTTCGCCTTTTCTGGATCGATAGAATGGAGTTGGTAGTGTAGGCTATCCATTATCACTCCGCCGGAAGTAAAAGCGTCTTCGTCAGGTTCCTCTGCCAGCAACTCTCTCATCGGACCATAAGCCGCATCCACTTCCGAAATAGTAAGCAAATCCGAGGGAATATCAACAGAGTCTAATCTAAAAATCATCGCCTCTAAAAATGCCGCTTGTCTTGGAGTTAAAACACGATTATTGTCGGCAATCAAAGAAGTCAATATCATTGTTGCCCACCTTGTCCCTGCGTCTAAAGTGCCCTCATCATTAGCAATCCTTCCCCCTCTGTTCGGATCCCGAAGAACATTATATCTCAAAACAGCGCCGATCAAGTTAAAAGTTATTCTGGCAACCTCTATTCTTCCCTCTTCCTCTCCCTTCAAAGCGGTGACCGTGCTTCCCCTGCTGTTTTGGATAGCTTTATGTATCCTCGTAATAGATTCAGCTGTTTTCATCGCCGCGCCCTCTATCCTTTTAGCTTCCCCACTGGCAACAGCCAAATCTTCCACCGGCAACTCTAAAACACTGGCATAAAGACCCATTGCATAGAAATGAGCTACCCTGGACCCTAAAGAAGAATCTTCGGATACACCACTAAATACTTCTGACGGAGAGGCTTTATCCTGATATAACCTCTGATGAGCCGTCTTGTCTCCACCAGCCATCTTCATGTAATGGAAACAAGAGAGGGCATTTAAATCAGGTAGATCTCTTTTGGCAACGCCTATAGGAACCGGCCTCCCCTTTTCAAATTCATTCCTGATCCTCTGATTCAGATCAAAAATTTTAATGAAATCCGGGGGGATAAGAGCACGAGCTGAGCCGACTGTCTTTCTTTTCCTTTCTTCTTTTCGCGCCTCTTTCTCCAATTGCCTTTTCTCTTTATCAGCCATCGTCTTAGTATTGTCTATCGCAACCACCATTTGACCAGTCTCATCTCTAGGATGATCATAGTAGCCATTGAGAAAAGTAACTTCCCTTATTGCCTGAACAATCTCATAAGCCATCTCCGCCGCATAGGGAGAGGCGTTTGTTCTGGCTCTGATTAGTCTGACTAAATCTTTTTTGAACTCGCTCTTGACCCGAGGGGTAACATTCTCCATGGCGCAGAGATTATATCGGTAATCCGGCAAAGGACTCTCCTCGGCAGAATCCGCCAAAAGACCTTTCCCCATATCTAAATCTGCCAAAACACCAAAACAAAAACGGATCGGTTCTTCAAGTCCCGGCAGGCCTGTTAAGACAGACATTTCCTCCATAGACAATTGAAAACCGCCTTCTAACATTATATCCCGAAGATTTCCGATATCAGATGACCTACGAACAAACTCGTTTTCAAGCTCCACCAAATTTTTCGCTCCGATCGCTGCCGTAGAAAGTAATTTCAATTGATCCAATTTAGCTTCAAGTCTTTCTTCAGTCCCCTCCGTTTGTAACGAGTTTTCATCTTCGGCAAGAATTATCAAATCCTGGTCTCTATCAACTACTTTTTTAAACTGCTCACGAAGTTCCGCCTTTATTTTCTCTAATTCAGCCTCTTTATTTAAAAGATCGCTGGCATTGACTCCTTTATCTCTCCTCATATCAGAAATCTCCGTATTAAGGTAAGCTTCTTCACTTTTCAGTCTGGCAAGAGTGGTTACATTTTCCTGGACTTCTCTGGCAAATCCCGCCACGCCTTCAGGATGGCTCAAAGCGTCATCAACCGTCAACCTGGCTTTTTCCGTCAAAGATGCCACCCCCGAGACAGCCCAATAATCCGGCCTTTCTCCTCTTTCTAGTGCCGGGGAAAGCAATAAGTCTGCCATCAACGCCTTACTTAAGCCTTCATCCAAGAGAATCGGACAACCAGCCTCTTTTATTTCTAATTTTGCGGCGCAATTATCGGCGCGGAAATTAAAGGCAAGGCTTCTGGTTCGCTCACCCATGCCTGAAGACATTGCTTTCTCGATAGCATCGTCATATTCCTCTTGCAGTCGCTGCTGCCGAAGCAATTCTTCAGGACTCATCTTATCCGACCGGGAAGGGCTCTTCTCTGGACTCATATTAACTATATTTTACCATTCTCCATCCAAAATTGCGAAAGAAAAATCAAAAACGGAAGCGCCCATCCCTGGAGCGATCCCGCCGCCGCTGTTATAATGGTGGTTGCATGCGGTTTAAGAAAGTAGCTTTCAGCAGTGGTTTAATTATTTTTGTCTGGCTGCCGATAGCCATCGGGGGAGCGTTTTTTCTGTCGTTAAAAGACCGGATTTATCCTAAAACTTTTATCGCCGGAATTAACGTCGGCGGAATGACTAAGGAAGAAGCGGGGCGATTACTCGCCCAAAAGACGCCGGCAAAAAAACCTCTAAAGATGATTTTGGGTCAAGAAGAATCCCCTGTCGAAACAAGCTGGCAGGTAGATTTAGGCGAACTGGGCTTAGAATACCGGACCGCAAAAACGATCGAAGAGGCTTACACCGGGCCAAGAAAAAAGAAAATAGAAAGCCTTTCCTCCAGTACTTATTTAGAAATAGCCTTTGTCATTAACCAAAACCTTTTGGAAGAAAAATTAGCCACTATTGCCGCCGAAATTTACCGGACCGATATTCCCAGCCAAATCAGTTTTGACCATGAAAAAAACGAGGTTGTTTTTAACTTAGGCCAGGAAGGCAGGCAATTGGACATTGAAGCTTCTAAAAAAACGGTTTTAAAAAAGATCGGCCAAATGGATTTTGACCAGCCGGTAACCTTAACGGTCAGAAATTTAAGCCGTCTGCCGACAGAAAACCAAATTCAAAAGGCCAAAGAAAGAGCCCAAAAACTTTCCAACAAAGCGCTAACCCTGATCAGCCAACAGCAAAACTTTGTCATTGAAAACAGCCAGCTGATCGAATTCGTCGGCCTTTTTTCGAATTGGAAAAAAGACGAGGTTGCCAAATATGTTGAGGTTTTATCCCAGTCAGTAAACCGGCCCGCCTTAAATGCCCTTTTTCAAATCGAAGGAGAGAAAATCACGGTTTTTAAACCGGAACAAAAAGGCTACCGGTTGGATAAAAACGGCTCGGCGGCAGTGATTTTAGAAGGCCTGGACGAGTTGGTAACAAAAAACAACGGCGGGGTGGTCAAAGAACTGCCTTTAGAGGAGCTTAATCCAACCATTAGCGCCTCTGATACCAACCAGTTGGGAATCATGTCCCTAATCGGCCAAGGGGAGTCCTGGTTTAGCCATTCAATCGCTACCAGGATCCATAACATTGATTTAGCCTCAAGCAAAATCCATGGCTTTTTGATCCCGCCCGGAGAAACTTTTTCGATCAATGAAGTTTTGGGCGATATTTCCAAGGCCACCGGATATCAAGACGCTTATATTATCAAAGACGGCAAAACTATTTTAGGAGCCGGCGGCGGAGTCTGCCAGGTTTCGACCACCCTATTCAGAGCGGCGATCAATTCCGGCCTGCCGATAGCGGAAAGGCACGCCCACGCTTACCGAGTTTATTATTATGAAGAAAATTACCAGCCCGGTTTTGACGCCACTGTTTTTTACCCCTCTTCGGACTTGAAATTTAAAAACGACACTGAAAACAATATCTTAATCCAAAGGGTTTTTGACGTCGAAAAACATTATCTTTCTTTTCAGCTCTACGGCTCGCCCGATGGCCGGAGAGTGGAAATCGGCAACGTCCGGCTCTGGGGAGTAGTTCCCCCGCCGGAGGATCTTTATATTGACGATCCCACTTTGGCGGCGGGAGTAGTCAAACAAATAGATTTCAAGTCCTGGGGAGCCAAGGCGGCCTTTGACTGGAAAGTGTTTGATCAGCAAGGGGAAGCTTTGCAGGAACAAACATTTTTTTCTAATTATCAACCCTGGCAGGCAGTCTTTCTTAGGGGAAGCCAGTAGACAGTAGATAGCAGTTAGTAGTTAGAAGATAGAAGAAAAATTTAAGACAACTACCCCGAGAACTATAAAAGACAAACTAAGGCCTTTTATTCTTTAAGCAAGGTTGAGAAGAATTTGCCGAGGAATATTTCCCGGACGAGACTGGTGAGCCGGCAAACTCTTTACTTTAACAGTTTAGCAGTTCAGCAATATAACAGTTTAACAATCTAGTAATATAACAATTAAAATTTAACACTTATGATTTATGATTCACGGATTGCGATTTAAGAATTAGAAATCAGGAAAACAGACCGGAGCCCTTTATTTTTCGAGCCAGTTTGGCGAGTCGAGAAGAATTGGTGGAGTTAGTTCTCGACAAGCTTTTAGTCCCGAGCCTGTCGAGGGGCTCGAACAGTAAGAAGTTCTCGACAGGCTCGAACGGTAAGCTTTATTCTTCGAGCGAAGCATGGCGGAGTCGAGAAGGGTTTATCTAAAAATGGTTCCCGACAAGCCTTTGGTCCTGAGCCTGTCGAAGGACTCGAACAGTAAAGAGGTTCCCGACCGA
>CAZWLF010000051.1:0-6252 GCA_964634805.1 uncultured Gammaproteobacteria bacterium | reverse complement strand
ATGAAAACTTTGTTTATGCTAAAATAGGCCGTTCTTAGAATGAAACTTTCCAAAAAAACCGCCCGCCGCTATCTTTTGGCAAAACATTTCCTCTTGCCGCCAAAGAGACTTTCCGGCGCTAAGGGGATCGACACTGTTTTTAAATCACTTCACTCGATTCAGTTTGACCCTCAAAACCCTTGCGGCAACAATGTTGATTTGGTCTTGCAGTCAAGGGTGAAAAACATTCATCCTCTGGATTATCACCGATGGCTTTATCGCCAAAGAAAAGGAATCGAATGTTTAGACAAAGAACTTTGCCTTGTTCCGGTAGAAGACTTTTGTCTTTGCCGGAGAGTTTACTCAAGCCGGAGAACAGGGTGGTTTATTGAGGAAAATAAAAAGAAATTAGAAAAATTAGTTAAAAGAATATCTGAAAACGGCGAGATTTCTTCTTTTCAGATAAACAATTCTAAAAAGATAGACCACTTTTGGGGCAATCCCAGATGGGGCAAGGCCGCTCTTGACGTCCTCTGGAGAACCGGTAAATTAGTGATTTCAAAACGGGAGAAGGGGAGGAAGTATTTTGATCTGCCGGAGAAATTGTATGGAAAGGATTTTGAATGGCCGGACGGTTATTCGCTCGACGAGGAACGGGTAATCCGTCGGATTGAAACTGTTGGTATTTTGCCGAAAACCGGAACTGGACAAGGATGGTTAGGCATGGGTAGAGGACGGCAAATTACCCCGATTATCAAGAAGCTTTTAAAAAAAGGGATTTTGGAAGAGTTGTCGATAAGTGGCGTTAATAAGAAATATCTGATCTCTTCGGCGGAGAAACGTTTTTTGCGGGAGGCCAAAAAACCGAAAAACGCGGCTGAGTTCTCTTTCTTGGCTCCTTTGGACAATTTGCTTTGGGATAGAAACACGATCCGCGACCTTTTTGTTTTTGACTATAAATGGGAAGTTTATACTCCTAAAGCCCAAAGGAAATACGGCCACTATGTTCTGCCGGTTTTGTACGGTGATAACTTCGTTGCCAGAATCGAGCCGAGGTTGGTTGGTAAAGTTTTAGAGATCAGGGGTTTATGGCTAGAACCTTCTTTTCCCTGGGATAAAAAATCGCTGGCCGCTTTTTATACTGGTCTTAACCGCTTTTACCGCTATCTTAAGGCCGAGTCGGTTGATTGGTTGTGTGATAAGTTGGGCTGACTCGAGCCTGTTGTATAATCAATTTGGTTTATGAAAACTAAGAAATTCACCATTCTTCATTCCAATGACATGCACGGCGACTTTTTGGCCGAAGCGGCTGGGAAAAAGGGTAAACTGATCGGCGGTTTGGCCTTGCTTTCCGGTTATATCAACCAAGTCAGGAAAGAAGAGGAAAACGTTCTTTATCTTATCTCCGGCGATATGGTCCAGGGTTCGTTGATTGACGCTGAATACAAAGGCATTTCCACGATGGAGATTATGAACTACTTGGCTCCGGACGTGGTTGCTTTGGGCAACCACGAATTCGACTACGGCCTGCCCCACTTGCTTTTCTTGGAAAAAATGGCTAATTTCCCGATAGTCAATGCTAATCTTTATATCAAAAAATATTATAAAAGACTGATGAATCCTTATTTAATTATCAACAAAGCCGGTTTTGACATCCTGTTTACCGGCATTATTACCGAAAAAGTGATGGACGCGATCAGTATGGACAAATTAGTGGGCAGTTTTATCAGCTTGGAGGAAGCCAGCCAAGAGGTGGGCAAAATCTGCAACGCTTACAAAAACGACGATATTGATCTGACTATTTTGCTGACCCACATCGGTTTTGAGTCCGATGTTCAATTGGCTAAAATGCTCAAACCTGAATGGGGAGTGGACCTGATTATCGGCGGTCATTCTCACACGGTTTTAAAAAAACCGGAAAGAGTCAACAATATTTTAATTGCCCAAGCCGGAGTCGGCTCTGACCAAATCGGTCGGTTTGATATTGTTGTTGACGATGACACTAACAGCGTGGTTGACTACCGCTGGCAGTTAATCCCGATTGATGACAGGTTAGCCAAACCGGATTTAAAACTAAAAGCCTATATTGATTCTTTCAAGGAAGAAGTAGACCGGAAATACAACACTATTATCTGTAAATTAGCGCAAAAATTAACTCACCCGAAAAGGGAAATCGAAACCTCTTTGGGAAATCTAGTTGCCGACGCCTTTGCCCAAGCGGCCGGATGCCAAGTAATGTTGGTCGGCAGCGGTTCAATCCGGGTTAAAGAAATCGGTCCGGTGGCAACCTTAAAAGATCTTTTGGCCTGTTTTCCTTATGATGACAGCCTTACCCGTTACTCTATCAGCGGGGCTAAATTAAAAAAACTTTTTGCTCACATTACGAGGCCGGAAAATCGGGATGGAGAAGGGGAGTGCTACCAGGTAAACGGGCGGGTAAAGGCGGTCTATGATGAAAAAGAAAAATCTTTGGTTTCTTTAACTGTTGACGGCCGGCCGGTTGAAGAAACTGAATTCTACACTATTTGTCTTCAGGGTTACCATTTTAACCAGTCAAAGGCGTATTTAAATATTTCTCAGGAAGAACTTTTGGAATCAAAGGCCAATAAAGTGGTTGCCACCTCAGCCCAGGAAGTTTTAGAGGAATTTTTAAGAAATAATCAGAATTTAAACAAAAAATTAGAGGGCAGGCTGGTTTACCGCTCTTAGCTACTCCACCCCCGGGGTGTCATAGCTATTCCACCCCGGGGGTGGAGGCTATTCCGACGCTATCCCAATCCCCAGTAAAAAAATTGCATTAATTGCGGCGGGCGGTTATTATTAAAACTATGAGCGAATTAGGACAAGACGATGAGGTACAAGACCGGTCGAAAAGAAGGTTTTTAAAAAGGCTGCCTCTTGCCATTGCTGGTGTTGTCGCAGCGACGGCAGTTGGAGCGACGGCAATAGAAGTAGTAGCCGACTCTTTGTCTCCGCCTCTGTCCTTGAGTGGTGATAAAGGACTGGTTGGTTCGCCCCCGCCGGGCGGTTCTCCTAGCGATAAGAGTGTGGAATCTGGCGCTCTTGTCGAAAGTGAGGTCAGCGCGGAAACAATCTCCGGCAGGACAATGGAGGTTAGTAATGACGGACAAGATACTCCCGTGAACGTGGTCGAATCGGCGGAAGGAAAGCTTTATTCCTTTCTTTTAAACAAGAACAATACCAGAGTTGCTTTGGGTGTTGCGGTCGCTGACTCGACTGCCGGCGAGTTTGGCCCAGTTGATTATGTTGATGGCCTTCCGGAAGTCCACCTGGATTATTCCTTCGTTTCTATGATTCAACTGCCGGATAGGAATAAGGTTGCGATTATGATTAATGTCCAAGATGATGAAACACCCAGAGTTGAAACTTGGGTAATGGACTTAACAACAAGAGAAAAAAACCTTGTCGGAACTCACCTGATTGATGATTCCAAACACGGTATGACCGCCACTTATAAAGACCCACTAAACCTGAGTAGCGACGCTTATTATGCGGTTAAGGCGCAGCCGAGAACGGCCGGAGCAGAAGTTTTTCATTTGCAAACGGACGGAACTGCTGTTTTGGAAACAGTAATAACTAAGGCTGCTTCGAATGTTACAGGCCTTCTTAGAAAGACCCAAAACGGAATACGTTGGGCTGTCGCTTCCCAGGTCGATGAGGCTCCTACCGAAAGTTCTCCAGTTGTTTTTGCTAGTTGCAGGGCTGACGGCGCTGATCAGAAAGCGGCTGCTTTTTTAGATGCGGCGTCTTGGTGTTGCCCTGGAATACAGGTCCATACTTTGGGAGCAATGATTGCTTTTGTAGACATTGCCGGAGATTTGGTTGTGGAAAACTATAACGTTGAAACCGGCACTCTTTTTAATGCGCAAACCGCTGTCGGTCCTAAGATAAGAATTAATCCCTCGCCTACCTTAAGAGCGCCAACCATTGGCATGAGTTGCAATCCGAACGAGAACTATCTCAGGGGAGTGGCTTGTCTATGTCAAGACCAGAGTCCACTGATTACCGATAGTGGGCCAATAGTTTTCTTTTCTTACAACAATGACGGTGTGCTTGGCGAGCCTACCCTTTATGGTTCTAATGACCGATGGTCGGTTGATGCCAATGCTGGCAATACGCCGGCGCCAACGATAGCTTGTGGCAATAATAGATCCGGGAGAATTTGTTACCCAAAACGCGCTCCTCCCAGCGAACCTTTGGGTTGCACAGACATTGCGGTTTTTATCCCCGGCGAAACTCCGCCCGTGATTCCAACACCAGATCCTGACAAAACACCAGTTCCACCGGAAACACCAGTTCCACCGGAAACACCAGTTCCTGACAAAACACCGGTTCCACCACCAAATCCTTTTAATGTTTTTCTTGCTGGGGTATTTAATGGCTTTAGAGGAAAAAAGTAGGCTTTTGAATTTTGTTGCTATCATACTTATCACACCCCCGGGGTGAAAATCTTCAGACACCCCGGGGGTGAATCTCGGTCTTGGACAAACTTTTCAGAACTCCGCTCTTTAAATTTTTTCAGACTTGTGTTAATTTTAAAGATATTGTTTGGCAAAAAAAACTGTTTATGGGTAAAAAATCTTTGGTTCTGGTTCTTTTAGTTCCGTTTTTGATATTTTTGATTTTAATATTTTTAAAACCCGGAGGAAAAGATAAAATGGATAGTGATGATGTTACTCAGGGTTTAACCACCTCGGATCTGCCCGCTGATATCTCAACCGAAGATAGTGAGGAAGAAAACTCCGCTCAATCACCGGAGTCCAATATAGATCCGGATAGAAAATATTACGCCGTTCTTGATACCGCCAAAGGGGAAATTAAAATTGAATTAAATACCAGCCAGACTCCGGCAACGGCCGGCAACTTTATCACTCTTTCCAAAAAGGGTTTTTATAACGGGCTGAACTTTCACCGGACTATCAGCGGTTTCATGATTCAAGGCGGCTGTCCCAACGGAGACGGCACCGGCGGACCGGGCTATGCCTTCAATGATGAGCTTTTTGAAGGAGAGTATTTGCGGGGAACGGTAGCGATGGCCAATTCCGGCCCGAATACCAACGGCAGTCAGTTTTTTATTATGCATCAAGACTATCCTTTGCCTAAAAACTATGTTATTTTCGGCCGGGTAGTTGAAGGGATCGAAATAGTGGACTTAATCGCTGAAGCGCCGACCCTGCCCAATGACTTCGGCGAAAACTCGAAACCGGTCACCCCGGTGTCAATCAGTTCGGTGGAAATAGTTGGAGAGTAATACCGGTTCTGCTTAGGTTTAGCTGATGAAAGAATCAGTAAGAGTGTTGTCTGGGAGTCTATGCTTCCGCTATCATTAACTTATGGCAAAGAAAACCGAACCTTGGGCTTGGCAGTTGCAGGGAACAATTACTGAGATTGGAAGGAAAGGAAAAAAGCCCCAAGTTAGGAAGTTTTTAAACCCCTGGACGTCCCTTTCGCCAAAATTTGTCAGGAAAAAGTTGACCCCGGATGTATTGGCCGTTTTTAAGACCAGCCATCTCCGTTTGGGCAATAAGCAACTTAAAGGAATCAGATTTCCTTTTTGGGCAATCGTATTTCCTAAAAGGAGTTATCTCCCCCCTGTTTACCCCCATCTTCAGCTTTGGTTTTTAAGCCGTAGATTTATCCCTTCTTTAAGTTTTTTAGACCCGAGCCAAAAAGAATCCTTAACCGATCTTGTCCTTCTGACCGGTGAGGCGATTGATCGTTTTACTGCCGGAAATTCTTTCTATCGGCATTCTCAAAAGGTGCTTGCCTTCAACGCCACTCCGTTTTCTTTTATTAAAAATAAAGACGGCCGTTATTATGCCGGAGGCCAGTCGGTGAGGACTTTCCATCTCCATTTTCTTTTACTGCCAGGGAGGCTTAAGAAGATTGCCGTTAACTCTGATCAAGCCGCTCTGGTTTATCCGACCCAATTTTCTCTGTCTTTATTTAAATTATTTTTTGGCCGGGGAAAAGTCAGACAGTCTCTCTTTGGTAAAAAACTGCCAGTTGAAATTACCGACCGGGGGGTCTCTTTCTATTTTCCGGGTGATTTGCCGGAATTAATCTCCGTCTTAACTAAAGTTGATCATTTTTTCCACCGTTTACAGCTATCAATGATCAATTCTTTTTATCGTGACAGCAGAGCCTTTTTAAAAGAACTCAAAGATGTGATTAAGGTAAAAGACCTTGTTTCTGCCGGGGCGGAGGTGGATGAGTTGATTCTTTTAGGAAAAGAGAGGAGCTTGCCGGAAG